>CALIDR010000109.1 GCA_938022295.1 uncultured Burkholderiaceae bacterium | reverse complement strand
GCCGAGATCGCGCTCACGGAGCTGCACGCCGGCGGCAAGTTCAACCAGAACAGCTACAAGGTCTCTGGCGGGCTGCACGGCGTGGGCGTCAGCTGCGTCAACGCGCTGTCCAAGTGGCTGCGCCTGACGGTGCGGCGCGACGGCAAGGTGCACTACCTCGAGTTCCGCAAGGGCGTGCCGCAGGACCGCGTCGTCGAGACGCGCGACGGCGTGCTCGTCAGCCCGATGAAGGTGATCGGCGAGACCGAGAAGCGCGGCACCGAGGTCCACTTCCTGCCCGACGACGAGATCTTCACGCAGAACGCCGACTTCCACTACGACATCCTCGCCAAGCGGCTGCGCGAGCTCTCGTTCCTCAACAACGGCGTGCGTATCCGCCTCGTCGACGAGCGGCAGAACAAGAGCGACGACTTCGCCTACGCCGGCGGCGTCAAGGGCTTCGTCGAGTTCATCAACGCCGGCAAGAAGGTGCTGCACCCGAACATCTTCCACGCCGTCGGCGAGAAGGCGAGCGAACAGGGCACGACGATCGGCGTCGAGGTCGCGATGCAGTGGAACGACGGCTACAGCGAGTCGGTGCTGTGCTTCACCAACAACATCCCCCAGCGCGACGGCGGCACGCACCTGACGGGGCTGCGCGCGGCGATGACGCGCGTGATCAACAAGTACATCGACGACCACGAACTGGCCAAGAAGGCCAGGGTCGAGATCAGCGGCGACGACATGCGCGAGGGGCTCGCGTGCGTGATCAGCGTCAAGGTGCCCGAGCCGAAGTTCTCGAGCCAGACCAAGGACAAGCTGGTGAGCTCCGAGGTGCGCGGCCCGGTGGAGGACATCGTCGCCTCCAAGCTCACCGACTGGCTGCTCGAGAACCCGACCGACGCCAAGATCGTCTGCGGCAAGATCGTCGAGGCCGCGAAGGCGCGCGAGGCGGCGCGCAAGGCGCGCGAGATGACGCGCCGCAAGGGCGTGCTCGACGGCCTCGGGCTGCCCGGCAAGCTCGCCGACTGCCAGGAGAAGGACCCGGCGCTGTGCGAGATCTACATCGTCGAGGGCGACAGCGCCGGCGGCAGCGCCAAGCAGGGCCGCGACCGCAAGTTCCAGGCGATCCTGCCGCTGCGCGGCAAGATCCTCAACGTCGAGAAGGCGCGCTACGAGAAGCTGCTGACGAGCAACGAGATCCTGACGCTGATCACCGCGCTGGGCACCGGCATCGGCAAGGGCATGGGCGGCGACGACTTCAACGTCGACAAGCTGCGCTACCACCGCATCATCATCATGACCGACGCCGACGTCGACGGCGCGCACATCCGCACGCTGCTGCTGACGTTCTTCTACCGCCAGATGCCCGAGCTCGTCGAACGCGGCCACATCTACATCGCGCAGCCGCCGCTGTACAAGGTCAAGCACGGCAAGCACGAGCAGTACCTGAAGGACGGCCACGAGCTCGACGCCTACCTGCTGAAGGTCGCGCTCGACGGCGCGAGCGTCGACCCCGGCGACGGCCGCCCGCCGATCGCCGGCAGCGCGCTCGAGGAGCTGGCGCGGCGCTACGTGATCGCCAACCACGTGATCGGGCGGCTGGCGAACTGGATGGACGTCGAGGCGCTGCGCGCGATCGCCGACGGCCTGGTGCTCGCGCTCGACACCCCGGCCGACGCCGAGGCGAGCGCCGCGGCGCTGCAGGCGGCGCTGCACGACGCCGAAGTGGCCTCCGAGTACGACGCCCGCACCGACAAGCACCAGCTGCGCATCAGCCGCCGCCACCACGGCAACGTGAAGGCGAGCGTGATCACGGCCGACTTCGTGCACGGCGCCGACTACGAGGCGCTGAGCCAGGCCGGGCTGACGTTCAAGGGGCTGCTCGGGCCGGGCGCGGTCGTGCGCCGCGGCGAGGGCGAGCGGCAGAAGGAGCAACAGGTGGCCGACTTCCGCGCCGCGATGGCGTGGCTGATGCAGCAGGCCGAAGCCAGCGTCGCGCGCCAGCGCTACAAGGGCCTTGGCGAGATGAACCCCGAACAGCTGTGGGAGACGACGATGGACCCCGCGGTGCGGCGCCTGCTGAAGGTGCAAATCGACGACGCGATCGAGGCCGACCGCGTGTTCACGATGCTGATGGGCGACGAGGTGGAGCCCCGGCGCGACTTCATCGAGACCAACGCGCTCAGGGCGGCGAACATCGACGTGTAGGCCCCGGAGGACGCGGCGCCGCGCGAGTCGCCCCGCCCACGAACGCCAAGGGCCACGCGACGTGGCCCTTGTTGCGACCGGACGTGGCCTGCGGGCCACGACGGCATCTCTGGCGCCGGTCACGGGTTCCGGTGTCCGCCCAGTGTTGCGGCCGGTTTTCGCCTTCGATGCACGCATTGTCGTTCGGCCGTGTGACGGTCTGATGGCGAACAGGCCGTGATTCGCCCGCCGTTTCGCCCGCCAGCTTTCCCTGCCGCTTCGGCCGTCGTGTCGGCGGGCCTGGCTCGCGCGGCGGCGGGCGCCGGGCGAGTTCCTATACTGGGTCTCGACGGCCGGACGGCCGTGGCCGCCGCCGCGTTCCACGCCACCGTCGCACCGCGCCGGCGCCCATGCTCGACCCGCTCGCCCGCTTCCGCCTCGACGGCCGCACCGCCATCGTCACCGGCGCGTCGTCCGGCCTCGGCGCCCGCTTCGCGCGCGTGCTCGCCGCGGGCGGGGCGCAGGTCGTGCTCGCCGCGCGGCACACCGAGCGGCTCGAGGCGCTGGCGCGCGAACTGCAGGCCGAGGGCGCGCAGGCGCTCGCCGTGCACTGCGACGTCACCCACGAGAACGAGGTGGACCGCCTCGTCGAGACGGCACTCGCGCGGTTCGGTACCGTCGACGTGCTCGTCAACAACGCGGGCGTCGACCACCGCGACTTCACGAACGAGGGCAGCGAGTCGTTTCGCCGCGTCGTCGAGACCGATCTGACCGGCGCCTGGTTCTGCGCCCGCCGCGCCGGCCAGGTGATGATCGAACGCGGCCGCGGCACGGTCGTCAACACGGCGTCGATCTCCGGGCTCGTCGGCATGGGCGAACTCGACCCCCCGTCGTACACCGCGGCCAAGGCCGGCATCGTCAACATGACGCGCCACCTCGCCTCGCAGTGGGCGCGCCACGGCGTGCGCGTCAACGCGATCGCGCCGGGCTACTTCCCCACCGAGATGACGGCGCCCGACTTCGCCGACCCGCGCATCATGGCGCTGATCCGCGCGCGCACGCCGCTCGGCCGTCCCGGCCGCGAGGACGAGCTCGACGGCGCGCTGCTGTTCCTCGCCAGCGACGCGTCGAGCTACGTCACAGGGCACACGCTGGCCGTCGACGGCGGCTGGACGGCGTGGTAGGGCGCGCCGCCGCGCGCCTGCGATGCACCGCTTCTTCGACCCCCACCTCGTCAACGACGCCTTCGGCGACCCGGCCCTGTTCGTCGACTGCCGCGACGAGCGCCGGGCGCTGCTGTTCGACCTCGGCGACGTGACGCCGCTGCCGCCGCGCAAGATGCTGCGCATCTCGCACGTGTTCGTCAGCCACGCGCACATGGACCACTTCGCCGGCTTCGACACGCTGCTGCGCGTCGTGCTCGGCCGCCAGCGCCGCGTCGTGCTGTTCGGCGGCCCGGGCTTCGTCGACCGGGTCGAGCACAAGCTGCGCGCCTACGCGTGGAACGTCGTCGAGCGCTACGACGAACTCGTGCTCGACGTGCGCGCGCTCGGCACCGACGGCCGCGGCGAGGGGGCGACGTTCTCGAGCCGGCGCGCCTTCGCGCGCGATGACGCGGCGCCGTTCGCCTGGGAAGGCGGCGTCGTGCTCGACGAGCCGCTGCTGCGCGTGCGCGCGACGTTCGTCGACCACGCGATGCCGTGCCTCGCCTTCGCGCTCGACGAGAAGGCGCGCGTGCGGCTCGACCGCGCGCGCCTCGACGCGCTGGGCGTATCGACCGGCGCCTGGCTGCGCACGCTGACGGCGGCGGTGCTCGCCGGCGCGCCCGACGACACGCCGATCGCGATCGGCTGGCGCGACCGCGCCGGCGAGCACGCGATCGTCAGGCCGCTGGCCGAGCTGCGCGACGTCGTGCTCGACGTCGTGCCGGGCCAGCGGCTGGGCTACGTCACCGACCTGCGCCACACCGGCGCCAACGTCGACGCGCTCGCCGCGCTGTTCGCCGGCGGGCTGGACACGCTGTTCATCGAGGCCGTGTTCCTGCACGCCGACCGTGACCACGCCGAGCGCAAGCACCACCTGACGGCGCGCCAGGCCGGCGCGATCGCGCGCCGCGTCGGTGCGCGGTCGGTCGTGCCGTTCCACTTCTCGCCCCGGTACGGCGGCCGCGCCGACGCGCTGCGCGCCGAAGTGCTCGCGGCGTGGGGCGGGCCGCCGGCCGCAGACGAACCAGGATAGATTCCACTTGGATGGTGTTAGGATGGCGCCATGCCACCCCGCAGCACCACGCTGGCCGCCACGCCGCGCCCGGCCGACGAGAAGATCACGTTCAACGTCGGCCACGTCGACCTCGGGCGCATCGACCTGCTCGTGCGCGACGGCTTCTACGCCCACCGCGCCGACTTCATCCGCACCGCGATCCGCAACCAGCTCGAGCGCCACGCCGACGCCGTCCACCAGGCGGCATCGCGCCAGGCGCTGGTGCTGGGCATCCACCACTTCAGCGCCGCCGACCTGCGCGCCGCCGTGGCCGCGGGCCAGCGGCTGCAGGTGCGCGTGCTGGGCCTGGCGACGATCGCGCCCGACGTGACGCCCGAACTCGCGCGCGAGGCGATCGAATCGATCGTCGTCCTCGGCGCCCTGCACGCCAGCGCCGCGGTGAAGGCGGCGCTCGCCGACCGCATGGGCTGACGCCGATGCGCCTGGACCCCGAATTCGCGCGCCGGATGGCCGAGGCCACTGCGCTGACGCGCGCCGGCCGGCTGACCGACGCCGTCGCCAGCCTGCAGGCCGCCCTGGCCGGGGCAGGCGCCGCCGCGGGGCGCCCGACGCCAAGACCGGGCGCAGGAGCCACGGACGCCGCGGACGTGATCGACGTCGAAGCGCGCGAGCTGCCGTCCGACGACGGCCCGCCAGTGGGCGCGCCGGCGCCGGAACGCGGCCCCGCGGCGCCGGGCGATCGCGCCCCCGGCCGCTTCGTTGCCGGGCATCACCGCAACGCCGCCGGCGCGCGCGCCTACAAGCTGTTCCTGCCGCCCGTGCACCACGGCAGCGGCCTGCCGCTCGTCGTGATGCTGCACGGCTGCACCCAGCAGCCCGACGACTTCGCCGCCGGCACGCGGATGAACGCGGCCGCGGCCGAGCGCGGGTTCGTCGTGCTCTACCCGGCGCAGACCGACGCCGTGAACCCGTCGCGCTGCTGGACCTGGTTCAAGCGCTCGCACCAGAAGCGCGACGCCGGCGAGCCGGCGATCCTGGCCGGCATGGTGCGCGACGTGATCGCGCGCCATGGGGTCGACCCGCAGCGCGTCTACGTCGCTGGGCTGTCGGCCGGCGGCGCGATGGCGGCGATCCTCGGCGAGGCGTACCCGGACCTCTTCGCCGCCGTCGGCGTGCACTCGGGGCTGCCGGCGGGCGCGGCGCGCGACGTCGAGTCGGCGTTCGCGGCGATGAAGCACGGTGCGCCGGCGGCGGCTGCGCCGTCGCGGCGTCCGGTCATCGTGTTCCACGGCGACCGCGACGCGACCGTGCACCCGGCCAACGGCGAGCGCCTCGTCGCCGCGGGCGACGGCCGCCGCGTCGAACGCACGAGCGGCCACGCCGGGCGGCCGTACACGCGCCACGTCCACCGCGACGCCGCCGGCCGCGTCGTCGCCGAGCACTGGATCGTGCACGGCGGCGGCCACGCGTGGTCGGGCGGCAGCGCCGCGGGGTCGTTCACCGACCCGCTCGGGCCCTGCGCGACGAGCGAGATGCTGCGCTTCTTCGCCCGCCACCGGCTCGGCGACGCGTAACCGCCGGCGGCAGGCGTCAGAGATCCAGGTATTCGCCGACGAGGTCGACCGTCGCGTGCCGGCCGAGGTGGGTGTAGTGGCGCTCGAGCCAGCGGTCGGCGGCGGCGTGGCCGTGGCGGTGCAGCTCCAGCAGGTGCTGCCACGGCGACTCGAACGGCTGCGGCGCTTCGAGGCCGTCGAGCGCCTCGCCGCCTTCGATGCGGTGCAGCCGCAGCGCGTCGGCCTTGCGGAACAGCGGCGTGCGGCAGCGCGCGCCGTCGACCCCCTCGTCGCGCATCAGCTGGCGCAGGATCGCCAGCGACCGCAGCTCCTTGACGAGGGTGCCGTGGAACGTGATCTCGTTGACGCGGTCGAGCACCTGCGCCGGGCCCACCGGCAGCGCCTTGCGCCGCGTCGGATGCACCTGCACCAGCATCAGGTCCATCGTCGGCGATTCCGCCAGCAGCGGCAGCAGCGACGGGTTGCCCATGTAGCCGCCGTCCCAGTACGCCTCGCCGTCGATCACGACGGCCGGGAACAGCATCGGCAGGCACGCCGAGGCGAGCACGGCGTCGGCGCTCAGCTCGGAGCCGCGGAAGATGCGCAGGCGCCCGCTTTGCACGTGCGTCGCGCCGACGAAGAGCTGGATGTCCTTGCAGCGGCGCACGAGCGCGAAGTCCACCGTCTCGGCGAGCACCGGGCGCAGCGGGTTGGCGTCGTGATTCGGCGGCGCGAACCAGCGGCTGGCGAGCTCCCACGCCGCCTGCATCGGCGCGGGCGCCGCGCCGGTGCCTAGCCAGGCCTCGGCCCAGCGCGTGACCTGCAGGCCGTCGGCCACGCGGGCCCAGAAGCGGCGCAGCGTCTCGCGCGCGCCGCGCCGCCCGCCCTCGACCCAGCCGGCGGCCAGCGCCACCGCGCTCATCGCCCCGGCGCTGGTGCCGCTGATGGCGCCGATGCGGATGCGCTCGTCGTCGAGCAGGCGGTCGAGCACGCCCCAGGTGAACGCGCCGTGCGAGCCGCCGCCCTGCAGCGCGAGGTCGATCCGGCGCGGCGTCGTCATCGCCGCGCGGCCGTCGGGCGCAGCACTGCGGCGGCGTTCAAGGCGCCGGCCGCCCCGGCCCGAGCGTGCCGGCCGCGCGCGCCGACAGGTACGCGTACAGATCGGCGATGTGGGCGGTGACGACCGGCTCGCCCTGCCACGCCGGCATCGTCAGCGCGCCGCGCTCGCGGGCGACGATCTCGTCGACGAGCGTCTCGCGCGGCGTGCCCGGCGGCGCCGCCGCCGACTCCCAGTCGTAGCGCCGCAGCACGAGGTCGACGAAGCGCTGCGGCCCCAGGTCGCGCACGCGCAGCGTCAGGTCCGGCGCGCCGTCGCCGCCGGTGGCCGTCGCCCCGTGGCACTGCGCGCAGCGCTGCTGGTACACGCGCCAGCCGCTGTACAGCGAGCCTGCCGGCTGCGTCTGGCGGGCGTACTCGATTGCCGGCTGGCGGTTCTGCAGCTCGACGGTCCGGACGCTGCAGCCGGCGGCGAGCACGGCGACGGCGGCCACCGCCGCGAGCCGCGCCGTCGCCTGCGCCCCCGGTCGCCGCCGGCGCGGCGGCGCAGCGGGCTCGGGCGTCGTCGATGCGGGCACGGTCACGGCAGGTCTCCTCGGTGCAGGCACCGGCCAGGCGCCGGCGCTGCCGCAGTATCGCGCCGCCACGGCTCTTGCCGTGTCGCCGGCGGGCCACGCGCCCGCCGCGGCACCGCGACCCGACCCCGATCGAAAGGTGGATGTCGGCGCCCACTGACCAAACTCGCCGGCTCGGCGGGGAAACACGGCGCAGCGTTGAAGACGCCTTCGTCCGATGTGGGTGCCCACTCCACCCATGCGATTCGCGCCCCGAAACAGGGCGCAGACTTGAGATTTCGAACCCGTTCCGATAGCATTACGGGTTTTCGGTTCAGGGTTAACCCGTGTCTGTGTCCCGTCAGCGGCCCGCATCGCCTGCGCGTTGCATGGGGCGTGGCGTGGAGGCGGCAGCCGGGCCCGCGGCCGGTGGCGGGGCCACGTTCGGTCGATCGTCGGCGTGGCCGCGGATTTTGCGGGCGGTGGCGGCCGGCGCGGCGGCGGGCGTGCTCGCCGCGGGCGTCGGCGCGCGCCAGGCGCCGGCACCGCTGCCCGAGGTCGCGCTGTCGGCGCTGCCGGCCGAGGCGCAGCAGACGAAGAAGCTGATCCTGGCCGGCGGCCCGTTCCCCTACGCGAAAGACGGCACCGTGTTCTTCAACCGCGAGCGACTGCTGCCGCCGCACACGCGCGGCTTCTACCGCGAGTACACGGTGGCCACGCCGGGGGCGCGCAACCGCGGGGCGCGGCGCATCGTCTGCGGCGGCGACGTGCCCACCGCGCCGCAGGCCTGTTACTACACCGCCGACCACTATGCGAGCTTCGCGCGCATCGTGGACGGGCGCTGAGGGTTCGACCGTTTCGTGATTCCTGGAGGATCGTGACCATGCTCTTGCAGACCGTCCGTCCGAACATCGTGCAGGCGATACGCGCCTACCGCGTGGACGACTTGATGCGCGCCGCCGAGGGCGGCGGCCAGCACTTCCTGTACGCCAACCTGGCGCAGGCGCAGACCAAGCAGGAGGTGCTCGAGCAGATCGCGCAGTCGTTCCTGTTCCCGGCGCACTTCGGCAAGAACCTCGACGCGCTGTACGACTGCATGACCGACCTCGTCCACAAGGCCGGGCAGCAGCCGGGCTTCGTCGTCGTGCTCGACCAGCTGCCCGACAACCCGCGCTTCGACCGCGAGGCGCGCGAGCAGCTGCTCGACGTGTTCCGCGACGCGGCCGACTTCTGGGCCGAGCGAAAGATACCGTTCAGGTGTTTCTATTCTTTTCGGTAGCCCGCTCCCAGGAAATCGGGTCATGGGAGCGGGCGACGGAAGTGGCCCACAGCAGCACGATCAAGCCGGCGGGCAAGGTCGCGGTGCCGAAGAACGGCGTCAACCCCAACTTCGGGATGAACATGCCGAAGATGACGAGCGCGTTCGACACCGCGATGTGGCTCGACGCCGCGTAGGCGAGCGCGGCACGTGCGACGGAGGCGGCCCGCGGGCCGCCTTTCTTTTCGCGGCCCGAAGCCGCGCGCCGCGCGGCGGGCCGGCAGATCGTCAGAGGCTGCCGCGCCGGTTGCGCGTGAGGTCGACGCCGAGCTGCTTGAGCTTGCGGTACAGGTGCGTGCGCTCGAGCCCCGTCTTCTCGGCCACGCGCGTCATCGAGCCGTTCTCCTTGGCGAGGTGGAACTCGAAGTAGCTCTTCTCGAACGCGTCGCGCGCCTCGCGCAGCGGGCGGTCGAGCTCGAAGACCTGCTCCGACTGCGGGCCGAGCAGCTGAGGCGCGAGCGGCGCCATCGGCGCACTGCCGCCGGCTTCGGCGGCCGCCGCCGGCTCGTGGCGGTACGCGTGGCCGGCTGCCGCGGCGGCGCGCGGCGCGGGCTTGGCGAGCGCCTGCTCGACCGCGCGCAGCAGCTTCTGCAGCGTGATCGGCTTCTCGAGGAAAGCGACGGCGCCGAACTTCGTCGCCTCGACCGCGGTGTCGATCGTGCCGTGGCCGCTCATCATGATGACCGGCATCGTCAGCTGCCCGGTGCTGCCCCACTCCTTGAGCAGCGTCACGCCGTCGACGTCGGGCATCCAGATGTCCAGCAGCACGAGGTCGGGCCGCAGCTGCTCGCGGATCGCGCGCGCCTGCGCGGCATTCTCCGCCAGTTCGACCGTGTGGCCCTCGTCGCTGAGGATCTCGGACAGCAATCCGCGGATGCCGAGCTCGTCGTCAACAACAAGGATCGTCGCCATGAGGGAGGTCGTCGGGGCCCCGGTCAGGTCGCGGAGGTCGAGGCCGCCGCGGGCGCGGCCGGCGTCGAGGAGGACAAGGGCAAAAATGATAGCGAAACTTGGGCGCCGGTCACCGGCGCGTCGCCCGCGGTGGCGGGCCGCAGGTTGCCGATGCGCACCCGAGCGCCGTGCTCGTCGGCGATCTTCTTGACCACCGCCAGACCCAGGCCCGTGCCCTTGCTCTTCGTCGTCACGTACGGCTCGAAGGCGCGCTTGAGCACCTTGTCGGCGAAGCCCGGCCCGTTGTCGCTGACCACCAGCCGCACCGCCTGCACCGCGCCGTGCTCGTTGCGCTTGGCTTCGGTGGCCACGCGCACGCAGCCGTCGGCGCGCTCGGCCACCGCGTCCAGCCCGTTCTGCACCAGGTTGTGCACGACCTGGCGAAGCTGCGTCGGGTCGCCGGCCACCGGCGGCAGCGCCTCGCCGTAGGTCACGCGCAGGCGGCCGCTCTCGATCGCCTGCCCGTACAGGGCGAGCACCTCGGCCACCAGCGCGTTGAGGTCCAGCGGCCGCAGCTGCGCGGCCGGCAGCCGCGCGTAGTCGCGGAACTCGTTGACCAGGCGCTGCATCGCCTGCACCTGGGTCACGATGGTCGTCACCGAGCGCTGCAGCAGCGCGAGGTCCGCGCCTTCGAGCTTGCCCTCGAGCTTGTGCTGCAGCCGCTCGGCCGACAGCTGGATCGGGGTCAGCGGATTCTTGATCTCGTGCGCCAGGCGGCGTGCGACCTCGCTCCACGCCGCGGTGCGCTGGGCGCTGACGACTTCGCTGATGTCGTCGAACACCACGAGCCGCATCGCGCCGGGCAGCGTGGCGCCGCGCACGAGCAGCGTCAGCGTGTCGCGCTCCTGGCCGCCGGCGGAAAGCGGCAGTTCGAACGCGTCCTGCCACTGGCCGCGCTCGCCGGCCTCGGGGCTGTCGCGGTGCAGGTCGAAGCGCTGGTCGATGGCCTGCGCCAGCGGCTGCAGGCCCGGCACCTCCGCCAGAGGGCGGCCGCGGTACGCCGACAGCGGCTGCTTCAGGATGCGCGTGGCCCCCGGGTTGACGGTGGCGATGCGCCCCTCGGCGTCGAACACGATGACGCCGGCGGTCATGTTGTCGAGGATCGTCTGCAGGTGGGTGCGCGCGTCCTCGAGTTCGGCCACGCTCGTCTGCACCTGCGCCCGCGCGTCGGCGAGCTGCTGCGTCATCACCGCGAACGAGCGCGTCAGCCCGCCGAGCTCGTCGCGCGAGGCGAACACCGGCTTGGCGCGCAGGTCGCCCTCGGCGACCTGGCGCACGCCCTCGGCGAGCAGCAGCAGCGGCCGCGCGAGCTGGTTGCCGAGGATCGCCGCCAGCAGCACGGCGCCGAACACGGCGAGCACGAGCGCCAGCGTCAGCGTGCCGATGTACATCTGGCGCAGCCCGCCGCGCTCGAGCGCGCGCTGCTGGTACTCGCGGTACGCCGCCTGCACGGCCAGCGCCTGCGCCGCCAGCTGCGCCGGCACCGCCTGCACGACCATCAGGAAGCGGTCGTCGCCGCGCAGCACGAGCGCCTCGTCGGGCAGCCGCGCCAGCGCGCGCACGCGCGCCTCGGGCGCGGCGCCCGGGGCCGGCTCGTCGTCGAGCCCTTCGAGGCGGCTGACCACCGCGCGCGCGCGCGCCTCGCGCAGCAGCGCCGGCGGCGGCAGCGGCGGCGCGAGCACCTCGGTGCTCGCGCTGGCCAGCAGCACGATCTGCCCGCTGCCGTTGAGCAGCGCGACCTGCTGCGCCGCCAGCTGCTCGCGCAGGCGCTCGAGCACGATCGGCGTCGGCTCGGCGGGCAGCTCGGCCAGCCGCTCGGCGGCCACGCGGGTCTTGGCCGCGAGGTCGCCGACCTGGGCGTCGAGCGTGCCGCGCCCGAGCGCGAGGCCGGCCTCGAGCGCGCCTTCGACGCGCACGTCGAACCACGCCTCCATGCTGCGCGACACGAACTGGTAGCTGACGGTGTAGATCAGCACCCCGGGCACGACGCCGACGAGGGCGAAGATGCCGGCCAGCTTCAGCAGCAGCCGGCTGCCGAACTTGCCGCGCCAGGTGCGCACGGCGAGCCGCCCGGCGGCGATCGCGATGACGAGCAGCAGCAGCGCCGCCACCGCGACGTTGAGCCAGAACAGCCAGACGAAGTGGCGCTCGTACAGCCCCGGCGTGCCGCCGGCCAGCGAGACGACGAAGCCGAGCACGAGCGCGAGCCCGGTCAGCGCCGTCAGCGCGACCACCCAGGCCCAGCGCAGTGCGCGCGGTTTCACGGCCGCAGCTGCAGCGTGCGCTCGACCTCGAGCGTCCACTCGGGCGCGTTGCCGACGCCGATCTGCATCGGCCGCGGCAGCTGCGAGGTGTCGAGCCGCCAGGCGAATTCGACGTACAGCCGCGCCTCGGGGTCGACGTCGGCGGCGTCGGCCAGGCGCCACTGCGACAGCCGGGTGACGGTGGCCATCGCCTCGTCGAGGCTGGCGAAGGTCTGGTGCAGGCCGCCGGTGGTGACGCGGAAGTTCTCCGTCAGCGGCTGGTAGCTCAGCCGCCACTGGCGGCTGACGCGGCCGATGCGCTCGTCGCGCCAGTACCAGCGCGGCCGGTACAGCGCCGCGTCGGCGCGGAAGTGCAGCGGCACGCCGCGGCGCAGCGCGTCCTCCACCGGCGGCGGCAGCGTCACGTTCAGCGCGAAGTCGACCGTGACGGCCGCGGCGCCGCGGTCCACGCGCAGCAGCGCGACCTCGACGGCGTCGCCGGCGGCGGCCGGCGCGCCGCCGAGCACCAGCGCGAGGAGCGCCAGCGCGCAGCGCACCAGGGCCCGCCGGCCCATCGCACGGGGGCCGGGCGGCCGACGTTCCGTTCCGATGGCGTCGATGCGGGTCGCGGTCAAGACTTGTGCAGCAGCGCGTAGAAGAAGCCGTCGGGATCGGCCGCCGGATCGACCCCCCATGGACCGGCGCCCGTGACGGGATCTTGCGGCGTCGACGCCCCTCGGGATTTTCCCGAGGTTCGATTGTCGAGCAGCGGCAGCAGGTGGCCCGGCGAGGCCGGGTCGAGCTGCGCCCGGCCCGCGCCGACGCGTTGCGAAAAAGCGTCGATCTGCGCCAGCCCCTCGGCCTTGAACAGCGAGCAGGTCGCGTACAGCAGCCTCCCGCCGGGCGCGAGCAGCGGCCACAGCGCGTCGAGCAGCCGCGCCTGCTGGCGCGCCAGCGCGTCGACGTCGGTCGGCCGGCGCAGCCAGCGGATGTCGGGGTGGCGGCGCACGATGCCCGAGGCGGTGCACGGCGCGTCGAGCAGGATGGCGTCGAACGGGCGGCCGTCCCACCACGCGGCAGGATCGGCGGCGTCGCCGGCCTGCACGCGCGCGCGCAGGCCGAGGCGCGCGAGCGTCTCACGCACGCGCTCGAGGCGCAGCGCGTCGCGGTCGAGCGCGAGCAGGTCGAGCTCGGCGAGCTCGAGCAGGTGCGCCGTCTTGCCGCCCGGCGCCGCGCAGGCGTCGAGCACGCGGGCGCCCGGCGGCAGTCCGCCGCCGAGCAGCAGCGGCGCGGCCAGCTGCGCCGCCGCGTCCTGCACCGAGACCTCGCCGGCGGCGAAGCCGGGCAGGTCGCCCACCGCGCACGGCGTGCGCAGCACGACGGTGTGCGTCCCGACGACGACCGCGGCGAGGCCGGCGCGCTCGAGCCGCGCCGCGTAGGCGGCCGCGTCGCCGCGGCGCGCGTTGACGCGCAGCGTCATCGGCGGGCGGCGGTTGGCCGCCGCGAGCAGCGCGTGCGCTTCGACCGGCCAGTCGTGCTCGAGGCGGGCGATCCACCAGCGCGGGTGCTGGTGCAGACCTTCGGGCGTGCCCCGGGCGGCCGCCACCAGCGCGTCGCGGTCGCGCACGAAGCGGCGCAGCACCGCGTTGACGAAGCCGGCCGCCGCCGGCGAACGCCGGCGCGCCGCGGTGACGGCCTGGTCGACCAGCGTGTGCGGCGGGTACGGCTCGTCGTCGGCATCCGGCCACAGCAGCGCGAGCGCGACCGTCAGCAGCGCGTCGACCGGCGGGCTCGGGCGGCGCGGCGCGAGCCGCGCCCGCGCCACCTGCGCGCCGCCGAGGCAGCGCATGACGCGAAACGCCAGCGCCTGCGTGCCCGCGCGGGCCGGCGCGGGGCAGTGGGTCAGCCACTCGGTGAGCGAGCGCCCGCCGCGCACCGCCAGCAGCGCGTCGGCGGTGTGCTCGAGCAGCTGCGCCAGCGGCAGCACGGCAGCGGGCGGGGCCATCCGGTGCAGTCTATGCGGGTGCCGCCGGCGCGGTGACAATCGCGGTCCCGCAGCTGACGACGAGGCCCTGCATGTCCGGCTCGACCCACGCCACCCCGATCTTCCGCAGCGAGGAGGACCTGGCGCGTCTGCCGGCGTCGGAGCGCATCCGCTACCGGCTCGTCGGCGCCGAGTGCCGCTTCCACGCCAACGACAACATCGCCGACTTCATCGAGGAAGGCGAGCTCGAGGAGCTCAAGGCCGAGGTGCAGGCCAAGATGCACGAGGTGCTGCGCGCGCTCGTGATCGACACCGACAGCGACCACAACACCAACGACACCGCCAAGCGGGTGGCCAAGATGTTCGTCGACGAGGTGTTCGCCGGGCGCTACCGGCCGATGCCGTCGGTGACCGAGTTCCCGAACGCCGAGCGGCTCAACGAGCTGATGATCGTCGGCCCGATCAAGGTGCGCAGCGCCTGCTCGCACCACCTGTGCCCGATCCTCGGCCGGGTGTGGGTCGGCATCCTGCCCAACGAGTTCTCGAACCTGATCGGCCTGAGCAAGTACGCGCGCATCTGCGAGTGGATCATGGCGCGGCCGCAGATCCAGGAGGAGGCGGTGACGATGCTCGCCAACGAGCTGCAGCAGCGCGTCAAGCCCGACGGCCTGGCGATCGTGATGGAGGCCGACCACTTCTGCATGCACTGGCGCGGCGTCAAGGACGACGAGTCGATGATGGTCAACTCGGTGATGCGCGGCGCGTTCCTGAAGGACGCCAACCTGCGCCGCGAGTTCCTGTCGCTGCTCAGCAGGAAGAACACCCCCTGAAGGACCCGCCCCATGCTCGTGCGCCTGATGTACGCCAGCCGTGCCGCCGACACCGTCGACGCCGACGAACTGCACGCGATCCTGCGCCAGTCGAAGGCCGACAACCCCAGGCGCGGCATCACCGGCGTGCTGTGCTTCTCCGGCGGCATCTTCATCCAGGTGCTCGAGGGCGGGCGCGGGCCCGTCAACGCGCTGTACAACCGCATCGTGGCCGACCCGCGCCACCGCGACGTGATCCTGCTCAGCTACGAGGAGATCGGCGAGCGGCGCTTCGCCGGCTGGTCGATGGGCGAGGTCAACATGCAGCGCCTGAACCCGGCGCTGCTGCTGAAGTACTCCGAGACCGCGACGCTGGACCCGTACGCCGTCAGCGGCGCGGTGTCGATGGCGCTGTTCGACGAACTCGTCGCCACCGCGTCGGTGATGGGACAGGCCTGACGCTGCGCGGGACGACGTCGGCGCGTCGGGCGCCGACGTCGGCGCCCCCTGCCAGGGAGGGGGCGCGCAGGGCGCGGCTCAGGTCAGCGAGTCGGCCCAGATCGTGCGCGCCCAGTTCCAGGCATACAGGGCCTCGCGCTCGTTGGCGGCGGCCGACAGGCCGCCCGAGCCCGGCACCGTCTTGAACGTCTTGTCGGCCGCGTCGAAGGCGTGCACGCTCGCCACGTGGACGACGTTGCTCGCGTCGACGAAGCTGTAGCACGTGTTGGTCAGCATCGGCGCCGGGTTGACCGGCCAGCCGGCGAACTGGGCGACCACCGCCGCGGCGACGACCTTGGCGTGGCTGTTGGCCATGTGGCCGCTCTTGGGCATGCCCGGGGCGAGCAGGATCGAGTCGCCGATCACGTGCACGTCGCGCGCCACCGTCGACTCGAACGTCAGGTAGTCCACCGGGCACCAGCGCGCGTTGGCGGTGGCCAGCCCCGCCTGCACCGCGACGAGGCCGGCGCGCTGCTGCGGCACGACGTTGAGCACGTCGGCCTTGAGGTCGTCGCCGACCTCGAACTTCAGCGTCTTCGTCGCCGCGTCGACCGCCACCGCCTTCAGCCCCGGCCGGTACTCGACGATGTTCGGGTAGAGGTCGGCCCAGGCCTTCTTGAACAGCGCCGGCTTGGACGTCACGTCGGGGTTGGCGTCGACGACGATCACCTTCGAGCGCGGCTTACGCGACTTGAAGTAGCTCGCGACCTGGCAGGCGCGCTCGTACGGCCCGGGCGGGCAGCGGTACGGCGCGAGCGGGATCGACAGCACGTAGACGCCGCCGTCGGGCATTGCCTCGAGCTGGCGGCGCAGGGCGACCGTCTCCGGCCCCGCCTTCCAGGCGTGCAGGATGCGCCCGTCGGCGTTGGCCGCGCGCAGCCCCTCGACGGTGTCGAGCTGGACGTCGATGCCCGGCGACAGGATCAGCTTGTCGTAGCCGATCGTCGGCCCCGAGGCGAGCACCGCGACCTTCTTCGCCGGGTCGATGCTCGCCACCATGTCCTTGACGACGCGCACGCCGTGGTTCCTCGTCAGGCCGGTGTACGGCACCGTGACGTCGGCGATCGTGCGCGAGCCGCCGAGCACGAGGTTGCTGATCGGGCAGCTGACGAAGTTCTCGTTCGGCTCGACGAGCACGACGTCGACCGTGTAGCCCGACATCAGGCGCACGTACTTCGCGGCCGTGGCGCCGCCGTAGCCGCCGCCGACGACGAGCACGCGCGTCTTCGCCGGCGGTGCCGTGCCGACCCCCGCGCAGCCGGCGAGCGCCAGCGCCCCGAGCCCGCCGAGCGCGGCGGCACCGTGCAACCATTCGCGTCGCTGCATCGCCGTCTCCTTCACTTCTTCTGCGCCGCGAAGTAGGCGGCGATCTGCTGGATCTGCTCGTCGGTGTAGCCCTTGGCGAGCTGGTGCATCACGGTGGCCGGGCGCTCGCCCTTCTTGAACGCCTGCATCTGCGCGATCATGTAGGCGGCGGGCATGCCCGCGAGCCCCGGCACCTCGGAGCCGTCGATCGGGCGGCCGCTGGTGCCGTGGCAGTTGGCGCAGGTGGCGGCCAGGGCCCTCGTGTACAGCGCGTTGGCGTCCTGGGCGGCGGCAGGGGCGGCCGCCAGCAGCGCGGTCACCGCCCAGGCGGCGGGCCGGGCGAACGCGGCGCGGTGGGGAATCGCAGGCATCGACATCTCCTCGCGAAAGCGGCCGCAGCGGGCCGGTGGACTCACCCGGAATGATGACGGCGGTGGGCACCGGACGAGGATCGGGTCAATCCCGGCCGGGAGAACCCTCGCGGGCCACCCCGCGTCGGCGGGCCGCCGGCAGCGGAGACCGGCCTCAGACCTGCGCCGCCGGCGCGAACCCGAACAGCGGCCGCAGCAGCCGGGTCGGGAACTGCGCCAGCGCGGCGTTGTAGGCGTCGACCGCGGCGTTGAACGCCTGCCGCGCGAACGCCAGGCGCTGTTCGTTGGCGTGCCAGTCGTCGGGCGCCTCGGGATCGGCAGGCACGCGGTCGATCACCCCGGCCAGCGCCGCGTGCAGCCGTTCCTCGGCGCGGGAGAGCGCCTCGCCGCGCGCGGCTTCCAGCGGGCGCGCCCGCATCGCCTCGGCCGCCGAGCGCAGCGCGGCGAGCGCGGCCGACGCGGCGTCGGCGGCCGCGGGGTCCGCGGCGCGCCGCGCGGCCAGCCGGGGCGGCAGCAGTTCGTCGCGGCGGTGCAGCGCGTCGTCGAGCGCGGCCCACGCGCCATGGATCGCGTTGCGCAGCCGCACGAGCCGGTTGTAGGCGCCCAGCGCCCACAGCACGGCGACGGCGGCGAGCAGCGCCGGCCACAGTTCGGCGAGCGTCACGGCCCGCCGCCGCTCAGGTGCGCACCTCCCCCTGGCCGAACACGACCCACTTCAGCGACGTCAGCCCCTCGAGGCCGACCGGCCCGCGGGCGTGGAACTTGTCGGTGCTGATGCCGATCTCGGCGCCCAGCCCGTACTCGAAGCCGTCGGCGAAGCGCGTGCTGGCGTTGACCATCACGCTGGCCGAATCGACCTCGCGCAGGAAGCGCATCGCGTTCGGGTGGTTCGTCGTCAGGATCGCGTCGGTGTGGTGCGAGCCGTGGCGGTTGACGTGCGCGATCGCCTCGTCGAGCGAGTCGACGACCTTCACGCTGACGATCGGCGCGAGGTACTCCTCGGCCCAGTCCTGCTCGGTCGCGTCGGCGAGCTTCGCGCCCGCCACGGCCTGCAGGACCGCCTTCGCGCGCGGGCAGCAGCGCATCTCGACGCCCTTGGCGGCGAACACGGCGCCGATGCGCGGCAGGAACGCGCCCGCCTGCGCGGCGTGCACGAGCAGCGACTCGGCAGCGTTGCACGGGCTGTACTTCTGCGTCTTCGCGTTGTCGGTGACCTTGACCGCCAGTTCGAGGTCGACCTCGGCGTCGACATAGACGTGGCAGTTGCCGTCGAGGTGCTTGATGACCGGCACCTTCGCCTCGGCGGCGATGCGCTCGATCAGCCCCTTGCCGCCGCGCGGGATGACGACGTCGACGTGCTCGGGCATCGCGATCAGCCGCCCGACCGCGGCGCGGTCGGTCGTCTCGACGAGCTGCACGGCCTGCGGCGGCAGGCCGGCGTCGGCGAGCGCGGCCTGCACGCGCTGCCACAGCGCGCGGTTGGAGTGGATCGCCTCCGAGCCGCCGCGCAGGATGCAGGCGTTGCCGCTCTTGATCGCCAGCGACGCCGCCTCGATCGTCACGTTCGGCCGGCTCTCGTAGATCATCCCGAACACGCCCAGCGGCACCCGCATGCGCCCCACCGCGATGCCGCTCGGGCGGCGCTTCACGCCGTCGATCTCGCCGATCGGGTCGGGCATCGCGGCGATCTGCTCGCAGCCTTCGGCCACCGTCTCGATCGCCTGCGGCGTCAGGCGCAGCCGGTCGACGAGCGGCGCCGCGAGGCCGGCCGCCTCGGCAGCCGACACGTCGCGGGCGTTCGCGGCGCGCAGCGCCTCGGCGTCGGCGCGCAGCCGGCGCGCCAGGGCGCGCAGCGCGGCGTCCTTGGCCGCCGTCGAGGCGGCGGCCATCGTCGCCGACGCCGCGCGCGCGGCGGCGCCGACGTGGGCCATGTAGGCGGCGATGTCGGTCGGGTCCATCCCGCGATTGTCCTGCAGCGCCGGTCAATCGAGCGCGGCGAGCACGGCGAGCCACAGCGACGCCGTGGCGACGAACGCGAGCGTGGACAGCACGATCGCCGCCGTCGCCTCGCCTTCGAGCGTGCGGTAGCGCGTCGCGAACAGCAGCGCGTTGTTGCCCACCGGCAGCGCCGCCATCATCACGACGACGGCGAGCACGGTGCCGCTCAGGCCGAAGCCCCAGCGCGCGACGACGAGCACCAGCGCCGGCAGCACGAGCAGCTTGGTCGCCGACAGCGCCACCGCCCCGCCGACGTGGCCGCGCACCCCGTAGGCGTGCAGCGACGCGCCGATCAGCACCAGGCACACCGGCACGACGGCCGCGCCCAGCCCCTGCAGCGTCTGGTCGACGACCGGGTGCAGCCCGAAGCCGGCGAGGTTCCACGCCATGCCGAGCAGCACCGGCAGCACCACCGGGTGGATCACGGTGTGGCGCACCGTGCTGCGCAGCGTCGCGCCCCAGCCCGCGCGGCGGTCGGCGCGCGCGAGGTCGGCCTCGACGAGCACCGTCAGCACCGTCAGCAGCACGAGCCCGTGCACGGCGACGAGCGCGAGGTGGATGCCCAGCCCCGTCTCGCCGAACAGCGCCGCCGCGAGCGGGATGCCGAGCTGCACCGCGTTGCCGTAGGTCGCGCCGATCGCGCGGGTGGCGGGGCCCGCCGGGCCGAGGGTGGCGACGCGCCGCCGCTGCAGCGCGTAGACGACGAGCAGGTAGGCGCACGCCGGCACGAAGTAGGCGGCCAGCGTACGCCCCGGCAGCGCCGCGAGGTCGAGCCGCGCCATCGTGCGGAACAGCAGCGCCGGCACGAAGAGGTTGAACGTGACCGCCGACAGCACGCGCACCGCGCCGGCGTTGCCGTCGCCGTCGCCGAGCCAGCGCAGCCGCGCCGCCGCCCAGCCCAGCCCGACGGTGAGGAAGATCGCGAGCAGCTTGGCGAAGACGGCGGCCGTCATCGCGGCGCCGCCAGCAGGGGCTCGACGCGGGCGCCGACGACGTCGGCCGGCAGGTCGACCTCGACGCACTTGCGCCGCGAGGCGTGGCCGCGCACGAGCCGCACGTCGCGCCGCGCGCAGCCCAGCGCCTGCGCGAGCCACGCGAGCAGCGCCTCGTTGGCGCGGCCTTCCACCGGTGGTGCGGCCAGCCGTACACGCAGCGCGCCGTCGTGCAGACCGTCGGCCGCGGTGCGCCGGGCGCCGGGCACGACGGCCACCGTCAGCCGCGTCGCGTCGCCGTGCGGTCTCACGCAGGGGGGCACGGCGCCTACCCGGCCGCGCCCTTCCTGGCGGTGGACTTCTTCGCCGCCGGCCGCGCGGCGGCCTTCTTCGCCGCGGCGCCGCGCGGCTCGAACTCGAACACCACCTTGCCCTCGGCGGCGTCGTAGGCGAGCCGGGCCTTGAACTTGCGGCGCGTCTTGTTCGAGACGAAGTTCTCGAGCAGGTCGGTGCGGCCTTCGGCGAGCAGCTTGGCCATCTGCTCGCGCGCCACCGGCTGCTGGAGGATGATCTTGCCGCTCTTGAAGTCGCACGTCGGGTGCGGGCCGACGCCGTGCTCGCAGACGTAGCTCGTGCCGTGCTCGTAGACGTGGCCCCGGCACTTCGGGCAGGCGCCGAGCGATTCCTGGCCCGAGAAGTCGACCGGCTCGCCGGCGCCTTCGGCCTGCCTGGCCTCGTCGCCGAAGTCGAACTCGAGCCGCCAGTTGGCGATCTCGGGGTCGTGCACCAGGCGCAGCTCGGCGGTGAACGGCCAGCCGGCCTTCGAGCGGAAGCCCTCGAGCGGGCCGATCTTCTTGTCGCGCAGGAAGGCCTCGGCCTCGGCGATCTCGAACGCACGCCCGGCCGGGATCTTCGTGATCGAGAAGCCGCAGCCCTCGCCGCTGCCGTCCTTGCCGGTGCAGACGAAGCGGCGGTAGTTCTCCTTGACGACGCCGCCGCAGTTCGGGCACGGGGTGGCGAGCGTCGCGTAGTCGCCCGGGATCGTGTCGCGGTCGTACTCCTTGGCCTTCCTCACGATGCGTTCGGCCATCTTCGCGATCTCGGCCATGAACGCCTCGCGCGAGAGCTTGCCGTGCTCCATCTGCGCGAGCTGGTACTCCCAGTTGCCGGTCAGCTCGGGGCGGGTGAGGTCCTCGACGTCCAGGCCGCGCAGCAGCGTCATCAGCTGGAACGCCTTCGCGGTGGGCACCAGTTCGCGGCCTTCGCGGTAGAGGTACTTCTCGGCGATCAGCCCCTCGATGATCGCCGCGCGCGTGGCCGGCGTGCCCAGGCCCTTCTCGGCCATCGCCTCGCGCAGTTCGTCGTCGTCGATCAGCTTGCCGGCGCCTTCCATCGCGCTCAGCAGCGTCGCCTCGGTGTAGCGCGCCGGGGGCTTGGTCTTGAGCGCGACGACGTCGACGCCCTCGGTGCGCACGACTTCGCCGGGCGCCACCGGCACCAGGTTCGCGTCCTCCTCCTGCGCCTCCTTGCCGTAGACGGCGAGCCAGCCCGGCTTGACGAGCACCTTGCCGTTGGTCTGGAACGCGTACCTCTTGCCGTCGCGCTCGACGGTGCTCGTGCGCGTGGTCACCAGGTACTCGGCGCTCGGGTAGAAGACGGCCAGGAAGCGCTTGACGACGAGGTCGTAGAGCTTGGCCTCGGCCTCGCTCAGGTGCTTCGGCGGCTGCAGCGTCGGGATGATCGCGAAGTGGTCCGAGACCTTCGCGTTGTCGAACACGCGCTTGCTCGGCTTGACGTAGCCCTCGTTGAGCGCGAAGCGGGCGTGCTTCGCGAGCTCGCGCAGCGGGCCGGGCAGGTCCTCGTCGGCGATCGCCTCGAACGTCTGCTTCACGACGCCCAGGTAATCCTCGGGCAGGTGACGCGAATCGGTGCGCGGGTACGTCAGCACCTTGTGCTTCTCGTACAGCGCCTGCGCGAGCGCGAGCGTCGTCTTGGCCGAGAAGCCGAAGCGCGAGTTGGCCTCGCGCTGCAGCGTGGTCAGGTCGTACAGCAGCGGGCAGGCCTGCGTGCTCGGCTTGGCCTCGTCGACGACGGTGGCCGGCTGGCCGCGGCAGGCCTCGGCGATCGCGCGGGCCGTGGCCTCGTCCCACAGCCGGTCGGCGCGCGCGTCGGGGTCGTCGCTCTTCCTGAACGCGGGGTCGAACCACTTGCCGTCGTATTGGCCCGCCTGCGCGTCGAACGTGGCTTTGACCTCCCAGTACGGCCGCGCGACGTGCTTGCGGATCTTCTCCTCGCGCTCGACGACGATCGACAGCGTGGGCGTCTGCACGCGGCCCACGGTGGTCAGGAAGAAGCCGCCGTCGCGCGAGTTGAACGCCGTCATCGCCCGCGTGCCGTTGATGCCGACCAGCCAGTCGGCCTCGCTGCGGCTGCGCGCGGCGGCCGCCAGCCCCTGCAGCTGGCGGTCGTCGCGCAGCTGCGCGAAGCCTTCGCGGATCGCCTGCGGCGTCATGCTCTGCAGCCACAGGCGCTTGATCGGCTTGTCCACCGGCTTCTTGCCGCCGCCGGCGTACTGCACGATCAGGCGGAAGATCAGCTCGCCCTCGCGCCCGGCGTCGCAGGCGTTGACGATCTCGGTCACGTCCTTGCGCTTGATCTGGCGCACGATCGCGTTCAGCCGCGCCTTGGCCTTGTCGATCGGCGCCAGCTCGAAGTGCGGCGGGATCACCGGCAGGTGGGCGAAGCTCCACTTGCCGCGCTTGACGTCGAATTCCTCGGGGGCCTTGATCTCGACCAGGTGGCCGACCGCCGACGTCACGACGTAGCGCTCGTTCTCGAAATGGTCTTCGTGCTTGTCGAACTTGCCCGCCACGGGCGTCAGCGCGCGCACGATGTCCTGCGCGACGCTGGGTTTCTCGGCAATGACCAGGGCTTTGCTCATCGGTGTCGCGATTCGGTGCGGCCGCGATCGTGCCCTCGCCGGCGGTGCGGCGTGCCTACAATCCGGCCCTCTCGCGCGCCCGCGCACCTGCGTGCACGCGCGCGCCCATGACTCAATGTACCGAATGAGCGAGACCCCCCGAGCCGACGGCGCCGGCCCGGCGCTGCGCCAGGCCGGGCACGGCGGCAGCGGCCGTGTCGACGCCCGCCCGGGCGGCCGGCGCATCCAGGTGCGCCGCTCGGGCGTGCACGGCAAGGGCGTGTTCGCGCTGCGTCCGATCGCCGCCGGCACCCGCATCGTCGAATACAAGGGCGAGGTCATCACGTGGAAGGAGGCGCTGCGCCGCCACCCGTGGAACCCCGCCGACCCCGACCACACGTTCTATTTCCACATCGACGACGGCCGCGTCATCGACGGCACGCACCAGGGCAACGCGGCGCGCTGGATCAACCACGCGTGCGAGCCGAACTGCGAGGCCGACGAGGTCGGCGGGCGCGTGTTCATCCGCGCGCTGCGCGACATCGCGCCCGGCGAAGAGCTGTTCTTCGACTACCGCCTGATGCTCGAAGGGCGCCACACGCCGAAGGTCAAGCGGCAGTTCGCCTGCCACTGCGGCATGCCGCGCTGCCGCGGCACGATGCTCGCGCCGAAGCGGTAACGCCGGCGGTGGACGCCCCGACCCCCCCGGCTCCGGCGGTGCTGCCGCTGCACTGGCGCGCCGAGGCACTGTGGCACGCGCTGCAGCCGCTGCTGCCGGGCATCTCGGTCGAAGTCGTCGCGAGCTGCCCGTCGACCAACTCGGTGCTGCTCGACCGCGCGCGCCGCGCCGGCGGCTGGGTCGACGCGCCGACGTCGGGCCCGGCGCCGTTCGACGAGCCGCCCGTCGCCACCGGCACGAGCCACGGCCGGCGCGCCGGCGACACCCAGCCCTGCCTGCTGGTGGCCGAGCACCAGACGCACGGCCGCGGCCGCTCGGGGCGGCTGTGGCAGTCGAGCCACGGCGCGTCGCTGACGTTCTCGCTCAGCGTGCCGCTCGCCCCGCCCGACTGGGGCGGGCTGTCGCTGGCGGTCGGGGTGGCGATCGCCGATGCGCTGGACCCGCCGGCCGACGGCGTGGCGCCGCGCATCGGCCTGAAGTGGCCCAACGACCTCTGGCTGCTCGACGCGCCGGGCGCGGGGCGCAAGCTCGGCGGCGTCCTCATCGAGACGGTCACCGTCGGCACCCAGCGCATGGCGGTGATCGGCGTCGGCCTGAACGTGGCGCCGCAGCCGCTGCGCGACCTCGCCACCGGCTTCGCCTGCCTGCAGGAGCTCGAGCCGGCGATGACGGCGCCCGAGGCCCTGCACCGCGTCGCCCCGGCGCTGGCGCGCGCGCTGCGCCGCTACGACGGCGACGGCTTCGCCGCCTTCGCCGCCGCGTTCGCCCGCCGCGACCTGCTGCAGGGCCGGCGCGTGCGCACGACCGCGGCCGACGTGCGCGAGGGCGTCGCGCTCGGCGTCGGCGCCGACGGGGCGCTGCGCGTGCGCGGCGACGACGGGCGCGTGCACGACGTCGTCAGCGGCGAGGTCGCCGTGCGGCCGCTGGCCGATCCACCCGGCTGACCGCCGACCCTGCCCGGGCTCCTTCGCGATGCGCACGCTCGTCGTCGTGCTGGTGGCGCTGAACCTGCTGCTGCTGGCGTGGAACCGCGGCTGGCTGCCCGCGCCGCTGGGCGTGCCGGACAGCCCGCGCGAGCCCGAGCGGCTGGCGCGTCAGGTCGACCCGGACTCGGTGCGCGTGGTGCCCGATCCCGGCGGCGCCCGCGGCAACGGCCCGGCCGCCGAGCCGGCGGCGTGCCTGGAAGCCGGCCCGATGGCCGGCACGGCGGCCGACGCCGCCGAGCAGGCGCTGGCCGGCCTGCCCGCCGGCGCGTGGCAGCGGGTGGCGGTCGACGGCGGCGTCGTGCTGCGCGTCGAGGCCGCCGACCCCGCGCTCGAAGCACGGCTGCGCGCGCTCGACGCCGGCTTCGCGCCCTGCCGTCAGCGCTGAGGCGCGCGCCCGGCGCGCCGCAGCGCGAGCGTGGCGAGCAGCAAGGCGACGATCCACCCCGGCCCGGTGGCGCCGCCCCCGCCCCCGCCGCCGGCCACGACGTCGAACGTCAGCGTCGTCTCGGCCGAACGGCCGAGGCTGTCGGTGACGGTCAGCCGCACCGCGACGCTGCCGGCGGTCGAGGCCACGAGCTGCACCGTCGGCGCGTCGGCCGGCGAGGTGAACGCGGCGCCCGCGGTGCCGCCGACGATCGCCCAGCGGTAGGCGACCACGGTCAGCCCCGCCGGCACGGTCGACGCGCTGCCGTCGAGCGTGACCGGCACGCCGGGGCGCGGCAACGCCGGCCCGAGGTCGATCACCGCGGTCGGCGGCGGCGCCGGCGTGGCGGCCGCGGCGGCGACGGCAGCGCCGGCGTCGAGCAGGCCGGCGCCGCAGGTGGTCACCGTGCAGTGACATTCGTCCAGCTGCGGCGTGTCGTCGAAGCCGGTGGGCACGCGGCACACCGGGATCGACGTGTCCAGCAGCGGCGGGAACGGCCGCGCCGCGCCCTGCAGCAGCGCGGCGACGGACGGCGGCCTCAGCGTCGGGTTGGCGGCGAGCATCAGCCCCGCCGTCGCCGCGACGAGCGGCGAGGCGAAGCTCGTGCCGAGGGTGGCGTCGTCGCCGCCGCCAGTGAAGACGTCGGCGCCGGGGACCGTGGTGCCGGCGTTGGACGTCGTCACCAGCGGATACAGGCAGGTGCCGGTCAGGTTGACGCAGTTGCCGGCCGGGGCGGCCAGCGTGACCTGCGGGCCGAGGCTCGAGTAGCCGACCTTGGTGCCGGCATGGCGCACGCCGGCCACCGTGACGACGCCGCGGCAGTTGCCCGGCTGGTTGACGGCGAGCCCTTCGTTGCCGGCCGCGGCGACGACGACGGCGCCGACCGCGGCGACGTCGTCGATCGCCTGCTGGTAGACGCGGTCGCAGCGGTTCGCCGAGCCGAGGCTGAGGTTGATCACGCGCGCCGGGTGCCGGTTGTCGGGCACGCCGGGCACCGGAAGCCCCGCAGCCCACCGGACGCCGGCGGCGATGTCGGAAACGAAGCCGCCGCACTTGCCGAGCGCGCGCACCGGCAGCACGCGCAGCGTCCAGCCGGCGCCGGCGACGCCCAGGCCGTTGTCGGTCGCCGCGCCGATCAGCCCGGCCACCTGCGTGCCGTGCCAGCTGCTGTCGGCCGCGCCGCAGCCGCGGAACGGGCCGCTCGCGTCCTCGGCGGCGGTGATCCAGTCGCCCGGGTCCGACGGGTCGGCGTCGCGGCCGTCGCCGTCGTTGGCGGTGGCGCGGTCGGCGATGAAGTCGTAGCCCGGCAGCAGCTTGCCGGCGAGGTCGGGGTGGCCGGGGCGCACGCCGGTGTCGACCGCGGCGACGACGATCGCCGGCGCGCCGCGCGTCACCGCCCAGGCGGCTTCGGCGTCGATCGCAGCGACTTCGAGCGCGTTCGGCGCGCGCAGGTACCACTGGCCCGCGAACGGCGGCGTCGCCTGCCCGGCCGGATACAGCGGGTCGTTGGGCACCCGGCGCGGCAGCTGGGCGACGCGCTGGCGGCGGTCGACCTCGACCCACTCGACGCTGTCGTCGGCCGCGAGCTGCTGCGCCAGCGCCACCGCCGACACGCCGTAGGCGAACAGCACCTGCGTGCGCGGATCGACGCTCGGGCCGTCGGCGAGCGTGATGCCGCGCCGCATCGACAACGTGCGCGCCATCTGCAGCGCAGGCTCGCGCACGCCGGGCTGAAAAGCAAGCGCCCGCTCACGAGCGACGCCAGCCTTGAAGCGGACGATGACCCGCGCTTCGTCGGCCGGCGGGGTCGCGCCGGCGCGCGCCGGCGCGCGTTCGGCGCTCGGCGCGGCGCCGGCGGCGGCGGTGAGCAGCGCCAGCGCGCAGGCGAGCACGGGCGGCAGGACGGACCGGATCGAAGGACGCATGGGGGCCTCAGCGGGTCGTGCCAGGCGGTGGCGGGGTGGCGCGCGCGCGCGCGTCTTCTGCGACGTCGACGACGAGCGATGAGGCGATCAGGCGCCGGCGCGCGTCGGCGCAGGCGGCGGCGTCGGGGCACTCGAGCGTCAGCGCGAACCGGCGCGGCGCCACGCCGGCCACGTCGCGCACCGAGACGCCGGCCGCCTGCGCGGCGGCAGTTTGCAGGGCCGCGACATCGGACCATTCGGCGGCGGTCGTCACCTGCAGCCGCTGCGCGACCGGGGCGGCGGCCGCACAGGCGGCGAGCGCGCAGGCGCCGAACAGCGCCGCGGCGCGCGAGGATGGGGGCGGACGGCGCATCGGTGGACTCGCGCCGATTCTCGCCGGTGCGGCACGCGGCGGCGCAAAGAGCAAGGGGCCGCAGATGCGGCCCCCGATCCGCCGGCGCGCGGCCGCCGCCGCGTCGTCAGCGCGCCATCGCGCGCACCATCTGCAGCAGGTTGCACGAGTAGCCGTACTCGTTGTCGTACCAGGCGACGACCTTGACGAACGTCGGGTCGAGCATGATGCCGGCCTCGGCGTCGAACACGCTGGCGCAGAACTGGCCGCGGAAGTCGGTCGCGACGACCTTCTCGTCGGTGTAGCCGAGCACGTTCTTCAGCGCGCCCTCGCTCGCCGCCTTCATCGCGGCGCAGATCGCGTCGTAGTCGGCGCCCTTCTCGAGCTCGACCGTCAGGTCGACGACCGAGACATCGGAGGTCGGCACGCGAAACGCCATCCCGGTGAGTTTCTTGTTCAGCGCCGGGATCACCTTGCCCACCGCCTTCGCCGCGCCGGTGCTGCTCGGGATGATGTTCTCGAGGATGCCGCGCCCGCCGCGCCAGTCCTTGTTGCTCGGCCCGTCGACCGTCTTCTGCGTCGCGGTGGCGGCGTGCACCGTCGTCATCAGGCCGCGCTTGATGCCCCAGCCGTCGTGCAGCACCTTCGCCACCGGCGCCAGGCAGTTCGTCGTGCACGACGCGTTGCTGATGATCGCCTGCCCGGCGTAGGTCTGGTGGTTGACGCCGTAGACGAACATCGGCGTGTCGTCCTTCGACGGCGCCGACTGGATCACCTTCTTCGCGCCGGCGTCGAGGTGCTTCTGGCAGGTCTCCTGCGTGAGGAACAGGCCGGTGGACTCGACGACGACGTCGACGCCGAGGTCGCCCCAGCGCAGCTCGGCCGGGTCCTTCAGCGCCGTCAGGCGGATCTTCCTGCCGTTGACGACGAGCGTGCTGCCGTCGACCGCGATCTCGCCGGCGAAGCGGCCGTGCACCGAGTCGTACTTGAGCATGTATGCGAGATAGTCGGGCTCGAGCAGATCATTGATGCCGACGATCTCGATGTCGTCGAAGTGCTTGGTCGCCGCGCGCAGCACGACGCGCCCGATGCGGCCGAAGCCGTTGATGCCCACACGGATGGTCATGGTCGATCTCCTCGGTTGGTGAAGCGGCTCAGCGCGCGAGCACGCGCCGCACGGTGTCGACGACGTTGCGCGCCGTGAAGTGGAAGTGTTCGAACAGCGCGGGCGCCGGCGCGCTCTCGCCGAACGTGTCGAGGCCGACGACGGCGGCGCAGCCGTACTTCCACCAGCAATCGGTCACGCCGGCCTCGACGGCGACGCGTGGCACGCCCGCGGGCAGCACGCTCGTCTTGTAGGCCGTGCTCTGGCGGTCGAACACCGTCGTGCTCGGCATGCTGACGACGCGCACCGCGATGCGGTGCTCCCGGGCAAGCAGCTGCTGCGCGTGCAGCGCGAGCTGCACCTCGCTGCCGGTGGCGACGATCACCGCCTGCGCCTTCTTGCGCAAGCCCACCTCGCTCGGCTCGGCGAGCACGTAGGCGCCCTTGGCGATGTCGTCGAGCCCGGCCTTCGGACAGTACGGCAGGTTCTGCCGCGACAGCAGCAGCGCGCTCGGGCGCGTCGCGTTGCCGATCGCCATCGTCCATGCGATCACCGTCTCGGCGGTGTCGGCCGGGCGCCAGACGTCGAGGTTCGGGATCAGGCGCAGGCTCGCCGCGTGCTCGACGGCCTGGTGCGTCGGCCCGTCCTCGCCGAGCCCGATGCTGTCGTGCGTGAAGACGTGGATCACGCGCTGCTTCATCAGCGCGGCCATGCGGATCGCGTTGCGGCTGTAGTCGGAGAACGTCAGGAACGTGCCGCCGTAGGGAATGAAGCCGCCGTGCAGCGCCAGCCCGTTCATCACCGCGGCCATGCCGAACTCGCGCACGCCGTAGTTGACGTGGCGCCCGGGCTGGCCGTCGGTCATGGCCGGCGCGCCGTCGGCGCCGAAGCGCAGCGGCGGCGTCACGGCGGTGTTCGTCAAGTTCGAGCCGGTCAGGTCGGCGCTGCCGCCGAGCAGCTCGGGCAGCGCGCGCGTGAACGCCTCGAGCGCGAGCTGGCTCGCCTTGCGCGTGGCCACCGTCTGCGCCGCCCGGTGCGCGGCCACCGCGGCGTCGACCGCGACCTGCGCGAAGTCGGCCGGCAGCGCGCCGGCAAGGCGCCGCTCGAGCTCGGCGGCGAGTTCGGGGTGCGCGGCGCGGTAGGCCGCGAGCCGCGCCTCCCACGCCGTGCGCGCCGCGGCGCCGCGCGGCCGCGCGTCCCAGGCGGCGTAGACCTCGTCGGGGATCACGAACGGCGGGTGCGGCCAGCCGATCGCCGCGCGCGTGGCCGCCACCTCGTCGGCGCCGAGCGCCTCGCCGTGCGCCTTCGCGCTGCCGGCGCGGTTCGGCGCGCCGCGGCCGATCACGGTGCGGGCGACGATCAGCGTGGGCTTCGTGGCCGACGACTTCGCCTGCGCGAGCGCGCGGTCGACGGCGTCGACGTCGTGGCCGTCGACCGGCCCGATCACGTCCCAGCCGCAGGCCTTGAAGCGCAGCGCCGCGTCGTCGACGTACCACGGGGCCACCGGCCCGTCGATGCTGATGCCGTTGTCGTCGTAGACGACGACGAGCTTGTTCAGCTTCCACGCGCCGGCGAGCGCGCACGCCTCGTGGCTGATGCCTTCCATCAGGCAGCCGTCGCCGACGAAGACCCAGGTGTGGTGGTCGACGATCGGGTGTCCGGGGCGGTTGAAGCGCGCGGCGAGCAGCTTCTCGGCGAGCGCCATCCCGACCGCGTTGGCCAGCCCCTGGCCGAGCGGCCCGGTGGTGGTCTCGACGCCCGGCGTGACGCCGACCTCGGGATGCCCCGGCGTCTTGCTGTGCAGCTGGCGGAACCGCTTCAGCTCGTCGATCGGCAGGTCGTAGCCGGTGAGGTGCAGCAGCGCGTACAGCAGCATCGACGCGTGGCCGTTGGACAGCACGAAGCGGTCGCGGTCGGGCCAGCCGGGTTCGGTGGGGTCGTGCTTCAGGTGGCGGTGCCACAGCGCGACGGCGACCTCGGCCATCCCCATCGGCGCCCCCGGGTGGCCGGAGTTGGCCTGCTGGACCGCGTCCATCGCCAGGGCCCGGATCGCGTTGGCGAGCGTCGCGTCGGCGACGGCAGGTGGCGCGACGGACTCGGCGGTGGCGCTCATCGGTACGGGTGGGGGAATGCGGCGCCCGATTCTATGCGGCGCCCCGAGGGGGATCCGGCGCGTCCCGGACGCTTGTCTTGACATGGCTCAAGGCCGTCGCGCGCGGCCGTGCCAATCTGCGAGCTGTCCACCGGATGGAGGCGCCCATGCGGCACTCGAGCCTGACCGTGATCGAACAGGAACACCAGGCGCTGGCGGCGATGCTGCGATCGCTCGGCCTGCTGCTGGCGCAGGCGCGGCGCGAGCGCCAGCTGCCCGACTTCGCGCTGCTGCGCGCGATGCTGTTCTACGTCGACGAGTTTCCCGAGCGGCTGCACCATGCGAAGGAGAGCGCGCTGCTGTTCCCGCGCCTGCGCGAGCGCGCGCCCGAGATCGCGCCGGTGCTCGACCGCCTCGACCGCGACCACGCGCGCGGCGAGCGCGCGATCCGCGACCTCGAGCACGCGCTGCTGGCATTCGAGATGATGGGCGAGCCGCGCCGGCAGGCGTTCGAGGACGCGGTGCAGCGCTACGTGGACTTCTACCTCGAGCACATGGCCACCGAGGAGCAGGAAGTGCTGCCGGCCGCGCGCCGCGCGCTGACCGAGGCCGACTGGGCCGAGCTCGACGCCGCGTTCGCCGCCAACCGCGACCCGCTGACCGGCCACGAGCCGAGCGACGAGTACCGGCCGCTGTTCCAGCGCATCCTCCACACCGCCCCCGCCCCGATCGGATTGGGGTGAGCGGGCGCACGGCAGGGTCCCTGCGGACCCTGCCGTGGCTCGCGAACGCCGCAGGCGTCCCCGCCTGCGGCCGGGGCAAGGCTGCGCTGACGCGAGTGCCAGCGCACTCGCGTCAGGCTTCCGAACGCCGCGGGCGTCCCCGCCTGCGGCCGGGGCACGCCGGCGCCGGGGCGAGCCCCGTCTCGGCCAGGGGCGGCAACGACGGCCGCGCGATGCACGCCCCTACACTCGCGCGCGTGGACGCGCCCCCGAAGGCCCTG
>CALIDR010000108.1 GCA_938022295.1 uncultured Burkholderiaceae bacterium | reverse complement strand
GGCGCGGCCGGTGCGGCCGATGCGGTGCACGTAGTCCTCGGGCACGTTGGGCAGCTCGAAGTTGACGACGTGCGGCAGCTGGTCGATGTCGATGCCGCGCGCGGCGATGTCGGTGGCCACCAGCACCTGCAGCGTGCCGGCCTTGAACTCGGCCAGCGCCTTCGTGCGCGCGCCCTGGCTCTTGTTGCCGTGGATCGCCATCGCGCTGATGCCGTGCTGGTTCAGGTACTCGGCCAGCCGGTTGGCGCCGTGCTTCATCCGCGTGAAGACGAGCACCTGGTGCCAGTCGCCGGCGCGGATCAGGTGCGCGAGCAGTTCCTTCTTCTTCTCGCGGCCCACCGGGATCACCTTCTGCGCGACCAGGTCCGCGGTGGCGTTGCGCCGCGCGACCTCGATCAGCGCCGGGCGGTCGAGCAGCCGGTCGGCCAGGGCCTTGATCTCGTCGCTGAAGGTGGCCGAGAACAGCAGGCTCTGCTTCTTCGGCGGCAGCACCGCCAGCACCTTGCGGATGTCGTGGATGAAGCCCATGTCGAGCATGCGGTCGGCTTCGTCGAGCACGAAGATCTGCACGTGGCTCAGGTCCAGCGTGCCCTGCTGGTGGTGGTCGAGCAGCCGCCCGGGCGTGGCCACGAGGATGTCCACGCCCTGGCGCAGGCGGTCGACCTGCGGCTGCATGCCCACGCCGCCGAACATCACCATGCTGGACAGCTTCAGGTACTTGCCGTAGGTGCGCACGCTCTCCTCGACCTGCGCCGCGAGCTCGCGCGTGGGGGTGAGGATCAGCGCGCGGATCGCGATGCGCCCGCGGGCGTCGCGCGGGGCCGGCTCGCTTGACAGGCGCTGCAGCATCGGCAGCGTGAAGCCGGCCGTCTTGCCGGTGCCGGTCTGCGCGCCGGCCAGCAGGTCGCCGCCGGCGAGCACGGCGGGAATCGCCTGCACCTGGATCGGGGTGGGGGTGTCGTAGCCCTGTTCGCGCACGGCGCGCAGCAGCGGCTCGGCCAGGCCGAGGTCGGAGAACTTCATCGATGAGGGGCCCGCGGGCGGGCTCGGTCGCGGCCTGCGGCACCCGGGCGGGTGCGCCAGTCTGCAGGCGCGGGGGGTGCGCAAGCGTGCGGTGACGCCGGCGTCGCGGCGACTGGACATCGCGACGGATGCCCCGCAGTGTACCCGCTGCGCCCGCCGCGGCCGGGGTGCGCAGCGGCCTCGGCCGCCGCGCCGCCGCGCCACAGCAGCGCGAGGCCGGCGAGCGTCAGCGGCACGCCGATCCACGACAGCCGCGCGAAGCCCAGCGGCAGCGCCGCCGCGCCGCCGACCGCCGCGCCGAGCGCGGTGCCCACGTACAGCATCGAGCTGTTCAGGCTCAGCAGCAGCGGCGCGTGCGCCGGCGCCGCGTGCACCAGGCGCGACTGCTGCGGCGCCATCATCCCGAAGCCGGCCGTGCCCCACACCAGCAGCGCCGCCACCATCGCCCACCAGTGCCCGGCGGACAGCGGCAGCAGCGCCATCGTCGTGCCGAGCACGGCCAGCATCACGCGCAGCGAGGGCACGGCGCCGAAGCGGTCGCTCGCCATGCCGCCCACGAGCGTGCCGACGACGCCGGAGGCGCCGAACAGCGCCAGCGTCAGCGACAGCCGCGCGTCGCTCATCGGCACCAGCACCTGCAGCACCGGCCCGATGTAGCTGAAGACGGCGAAGATCGCCGTGAAGTACAGCAGCGTGAGCCCCAGCACGGCCTGCACGCGGCGCTGCCGCAGCGGCGCGCCGAGGCTGGCGAACGCGGCGCCCGGCGCCTGCACGTCGGTGCGCACGCGCCATGCCACTGCCGCCAGCGCCAGCGCCGAGGCCGCCGTCGCGCACCCCACCGCGACCTGCCAGCCGTGGCGCAGCCCGAGCCAGGTGCCCAGCGGCACGCCGACGACGTAGCTCAGGCTGATGCCGAGGAACACGAAGGCGAGCGCCTGCCCGCGCCGCGCCGGCTCGACGGCGGCCACCGCGATGCTCGCCGCCACCGGCGTGAACACGGCGCCCACGCCCATCAGCACCCGGCCGGCGAGCAGCACGGCCAGGTTCGGCGCCAGCGCGCACACCGCGTTGCCGAGCGTGAACAGCGCCAGCGCCGCGATCAGCACTCGCCGCCGCGGCCACGCGCCGGTGGCCACAAGCGCCAGCGGTGCCAGCACCGCGGTCGACAGCGCGTAGACGGTCACCGTCTGCCCGGCGGCGGCCACGCCCACGCCCAGGTCCGCGGCGATCGGCGCCAGGATGCCGCTGACGACGAACGCCGCGCTGCCGATCACCAGGTTGCACAGCATCAGCAGGACGAGCGGGCTCGGCATCGGCCGCACGCTACGCGCGCCGCCGCGGCGGCGCGAAGGCGCGGTGCCGATGGCCCCGGGCCGCGCTCGGGCTTGGCGTTCGCGCGCTGCAGGCGGTGCCCGTTCGTGGATTTGCACCGCGCGCCCCGGGGCGGTGCGTCCGCCCGCCGGCGTGGCGTCACGTGACGCCGCCTATCATGTGCAACCGCGTGTTGCCGTGCGGTGGCGGCGTGCCCGGTGGGCGCGTGCACCTGCGCCATCGGCCACGCCGCGCGCGGGCGCACTGGCCGCCCGCCGCCGATCCACCTCCGCGAGACC
>CALIDR010000107.1 GCA_938022295.1 uncultured Burkholderiaceae bacterium | reverse complement strand
CTGGGCGGCTGGTTCCTCGCCGGCGTGGCCGCCGCCGCGGCGCAGGCCGGCTGGCACTGGACGCTGATCCGCGACCGCAGCCGCGACGGCTGCTTCAGGGCGTTTCGGCTGAACCACTGGGTCGGCTTCGCACTGTTCGCGGGCACCGCGCTGGACTTCGCGGCGCGCTGAGGCCGTCGCGGTTCAGGCGGATTCGTCGCCGAGCTCGCGGGCGCGCCGCTGCGCGGCGCGGATCGCCCGCACGATCGCCGCCTTCACGCCGTCGGCCTCCAGCGAGGTGATCGCGGCGTGCGTCGTGCCGCCCTTGGACGTCACCCGCGCCCGCAGCTCGGCCGGCGCCTCGCCCGAGCGCAGCGCGAGCGCGGCGGCGCCGGCCACCGTCGCCAGCGCCAGTTCCCGCCCCTGGGCGAGCGTGAGCCCCATCTCGACGGCGGCCTGCTCCATCGCCTCGACGAGGTAGAACACGTACGCCGGGCCCGAGCCGGAGAGCGCGGTGACGGCGTCGAGGTCGTCCTCGCGCTCGACCCACAGCGTGCGCCCGGTCGGCGCGAGCACCTCCTCGGCGAGCCGCCGCTGCGCCGCGTCGACGCTCGCGCGCGCGAAGAGCGCGGCGATGCCCTGGCCGATCAGCGCCGGCGTGTTCGGCATCGCGCGCACGACGGCGGCGCTGCCGGTGGCGCGCACGATCGCCTCGCTGCGCACGCCGGCCATCACGCTGAGCTGCAGCGCCCGGCCGACGAACGGCGCGCACGGCGCCGCCGCCTGCGCGAAGACCTGCGGCTTGACGGCCCAGACGACGAGCGCGGCGCCGGCCAGCGTCGCGTCGGCGGCCGCGAGCACGCGCACGCCGCGTTCGCGCGCCAGCCGCTCGCGCGCCTCGGCCGCGGGTTCGACGACGACGAGCGACGCCGGCGGCCGGCCGGCGCCGACCAGCCCGCCGACGATCGCACCGGCCATGTTGCCGCCGCCGACGAAGGCGATCAGGGGATGGTCCATGCAAATAGTGTAGTCAGCGCCGTGGGGGGATCACCGGACGCCGGCGGCGCGCGAACGCGCCTACAGTGCGCGCATCCCGACCCGCGCCCGGAGGCCCCGATGAACGAGCCGCTGTCCTACGTCACGCCCGGCCCCGACAGTCCGTGGACCACCTACCTCGCGCAGGTCGACCGCGTGCTGCCGTACCTCGGGCCGCTGGCGCGCTGGGCCGAGACGCTGCGCCGGCCGAAGCGCGCGCTGATCGTCGACATCCCGATCGAGCTCGACAACGGCGCGATGGCGCACTTCGAGGGCTACCGCGTGCAGCACAACCTGAGCCGCGGCCCCGGCAAGGGCGGCGTACGCTACCACCCGGCGGTCACGCTCGAGGAGGTGATGGCGCTGGCGGCGTGGATGAGCATCAAGAACGCGGCGGTGAACCTGCCCTACGGCGGCGCCAAGGGCGGCATCCGCGTCGACCCGAAGGCGCTGTCGACGAAGGAGCTGGAGCGGCTGACGCGCCGCTACACGAGCGAGATCGGCATCATCATCGGGCCGCAGCAGGACATCCCCGCGCCCGACGTCAACACCAACGCCCAGGTGATGGCGTGGATGATGGACACCTACTCGATGAACGTCGGCGGCACCGTGACCGGTGTCGTCACCGGCAAGCCGATCCACCTCGGCGGCTCGCTCGGGCGCGTCAAGGCCACCGGGCGCGGCGTGTTCGTCGTCGGGCGCGAAGTCGCGCGGCGCATCGGCCTGCCGCTGGACGGCGCGCGGGTGGCGGTGCAGGGCTTCGGCAACGTCGGCTCGGCGGCCGCGGAGCTGTTCGTGCAGGCCGGCGCCAGGGTCGTCGCGATCCAGGACCACAGCGGCACGATCGTCAACCCGGCCGGCTTCGACTTCGGCGAGCTGATGCCGCACGTGCGCGCGCACGGCGGCGTGGCGGGCTTCGCGGGCGGCGAGGCGATCGACGGCGAGGCGTTCTGGGACCAGCCGTGCGAGATCCTGATCCCCGCCGCGCTCGAGGGGCAGATCAACGCCGCGCGGGCGAACCGGATCCGGGCGCGCCTGGTCCTCGAAGGCGCCAACGGCCCGACGCTGCCGGTGGCCGACGACATCCTCGCCGAGCGCGGCGTGCTCGTCGTGCCCGACGTGATCTGCAACGCCGGCGGCGTCACGGTCAGCTATTTCGAGTGGGTGCAGGACTTCAGCTCGTTCTTCTGGACCGAGGACGAGATCAACGTGCGGCTCGAGAAGATCATGGTCGGCGCGCTGAAGACGATCTGGGACACCGCCGAGCGCCACAAGATCAGCCTGCGCACGGCGACGTTCGCGGTGGCCTGCGAGCGCATCCTGATGGCGCGCCAGGAGCGCGGGCTCTACCCGTGAGACACGCGCGGCCGACGGTTCACGGCGCCGACGCGGGCGCCGGCGCCGACGGCGCGCCGTCGGCCGGCAGCGTGATGCCGGGCGCGAGCGGGATGTCGTGGCTCAGCGCCATCCGGGTCACGAAGTACCGCGTGTCGCCGAAGCAGCTCGTCGGCAGGCCGACCTTCTGCTCGTAGTGCAGGCTCACGCGCCGGCCCATCGCCTGCATCAGCTGCTGGGCGACGGCGTCGTCGTGCACCGTGAAGTAGAACTTCTCGACCGTGCTGCCGGGCAGCGAGACGAGCGCGAGCTCGCCCTCCCAGGTCTTGCAGATCCAGCCCTTCTTCGACAGCTTCTGCACCCAGCCGGCGCGCTCGCCCTCGGCGTAGCTCCAGT
>CALIDR010000106.1 GCA_938022295.1 uncultured Burkholderiaceae bacterium | reverse complement strand
CCACGGGCGCGAGTAGCGCAGGGAAGCCAGCGCGCAGCGCTGGCCGCCGAGGTGAAGCGCCGCCGCCTGCGCGCACGGCGCTTTGCCGCGCCAACCTACGCAGGCCACTCAAAGCGAACGGTCAATGTCGGCAGAGGGCCGTGTCCGGTCGCTGTCGTCATGCCATCGAATGCGAAGCCCTCTCAGCCATACGACAGCGGCTGTGCCTTGCCGGCGAAGACGCGGTAGCTGAAGATCGTGTAGCCGACGATCGCCGGCACCGTGATCGCGCAGCCGATCGCGATCACGAGCAGCGACTCGGGGGCGCTCGCCGCATCCCACGCCGTCAGCGTGTCCATCACGACGTACGGGAACAGGCTGTACGCCAGGCCGACGGCGCCGAGCACGAACACCGCGACGACGCCGGCCAGCGGCACCCAGCACCAGCGGGCGAGCACCTGCGGCATGTCGAGCACGGCGCGGGTCAGCCCGAGGGCGGCGAGGGTGGCGGCCGGGATCGGCATCAGGGCGATGAACGCCGGCAGCGTGAACCACTTCTGGCGCACCGTCTCGCTGACCCAGGGCGTGGCGATCGAGATCAGCGCCATGCCGAGCACGACCGGCGGCCAGGCGAGCTTGGCCCAGCGCACGGCGCGCTTCTGCAGCGCGCCCTCGGTCTTCAGGATCAGCCAGGCCGCGCCGAGCAGCACGTAGGCGGCCGGCAGCAGCAGCGCGATGACGGCGGCGAAGAGGGCGTACTCCCACCCCGGCGCGAAGCCGGTGATGTAGCGCCCGAGCATCCAGCCCTGCGCCGCCGCGGCGAGCCCGGAGCCGGCGAAGAACGCGAAGTTCCACAGCGGCTTGTGCTGGTCCTGCGCCTTGACGCGGAAGTCGAACGCGACGCCGCGCAGGATCAGGCCGACGAGCATCAGTGCCACCGGCAGGTACAGCGCGGTCAGCACCATGCCGTGCGCCTTCGGAAACGCGATCAGCAGGATGCCCACGCCGAGCACGAGCCAGGTCTCGTTGGCGTCCCAGAACGGGCCGATGCTCGAGATCATCGTGTCCTTCTCGGCGTCGGTCGCGCGGTGCAGCAGCAGGCCGACGCCGAGGTCGTAGCCGTCGAGCACGACGTAGGCCAGCATCGCCAGCCCCATCAGGCCGAGGAAGACGACCGGCAACGCCTCGCCCCAGTTCATGCCGGCCTCCGGGTCAGCGCCGGGCGCGGCGCGGCGGGCGCGGGCACGTCCAGCGGCTTGGCCGCCATGTGCCGGATCACGGCGACGTAGGCGACGACGAGCGCCAGGTAGACCGTGACGTAGAGGGCCAGCGTCAGCGCGATCATCGGCGCCGGCACGCGCGAGGCGACCTCGTCGATGCGCAGCAGCCCGAACACCATGTACGGCTGGCGGCCGATCTCGGTGACGTACCAGCCGGCCACGGTGGCCACCCAGCCCGAGAAGCTCATCAGCGCCAGGCCGCCGAGCAGCGGCCGCGGCAGCCGTTCGGCGACCCAGCCGCGGCGGCGGTACAGCCACAGCCCCGTCCAGCTCGCGGCGAGCATCAGGAGCCCCGTGCCGACCATGATGCGGAAGCCGAAGAACACCGGCGCCACCGGCGGGTGCGAGCCGACGAACTCGTCGAGACCGCGGATCTCGCCGTCGAGCTCGTGGGTGAGGATCAGGCTCGCGCCCTTGGGGATGCCGATCTCGAACCGGTTCTCGCGCGCCTTCTCGTCGGGCCACGCGAACAGCAGCAGCGGCGCCCCGCGCTCGGTCTGCCACACGCCCTCCATCGCGGCGACCTTCTGCGGCTGGTGCCCGAGCGTGTTCAGGCCGTGCAGGTCGCCGACGAGGATCTGCAGCGGGATCAGCACCGCGCCGAGCGTGAGCCCGGTGCGCAGCGCCTTCGGCGTGGCGACGTTGGCGTGGCCGCGCAGCACCTGCCAGGCGCTGACGCCGGCGAGCAGGAACGCCACCGTCAGGCCGGAGGCGAGCAGCATGTGCGCGAGCCGGTACGGGAACGAGGGGTTGAACACGACCTCGAGCCACGAGCGCACGAAGAACTCTCCGTCGCGGATCTCGAAGCCCGCCGGCGTGTGCATCCACGAATTGAGGCTCAGGATCCAGAACGCGCTCATCGTCGTGCCGAACGCGACGAGGAAGGTCGCCAGCAGGTGCACGCGCTCGCTGACGCGGCCGTGACCGAACAGCATCACGCCGAGGAACGTCGCCTCGAGGAAGAACGCCGTCAGCACCTCGTAGCCCAGCAGCGGGCCGGCGATGTTGCCCACGCGCTCCATGAAGCCCGGCCAGTTGGTGCCGAACTGGAAGCTCATCACGATGCCGCTGACGACACCGAGCGCGAAGCTGAGCGCGAACACCTTGGTCCAGAACCGGTAGGCGCCGAGCCAGGCGTCGTCGCGCGTCGCGATCCAGCGCCAGCGGAAGAACAGCAGCGTCCAGCCCAGCGCGATCGTGATCGTCGGGAACAGGATGTGGAACGTGATGTTGGCGGCGAACTGCATGCGCGCCAGGATCAGGGCGTCCATCGATCACTCCTTCGGGCCGCCGGCGACGAGCTTGACCTTGCCGCTGAACTCGAGCAGCCGCTGCACCTTGGCGCCCATCGCCATCAACTGTTCCAGGGTGCGGCGGTCCAGCCGCTGCATGTCGTCGAACCAGGTCGTCAGCAGCTCGATCACCTCGTGCATGCCGCGCATGCGCTCCTGCGCGAAGCGGTCGGCCTCGCCCGTCGGCTCTTCGAGCAGCGCGTTGCGCAGCATCGACAGCGTCGGCTCCACCTCGCGCCGGCGCCGCTCCTCGGCGAGCGTGCGGAAGATTTCCCACGCGTCGTCGGGCGCCTCGAAGTACTCGCGGCGGTCGCCCGGCAGGTGGCGCAGGCGCACCAGCCGCCACGCCTGCAGCTCCTTCAGGCCCATGCTGACGTTGCTGCGGCTGAACTCGAGCCGGGCGGCGATCTCGTCGGCGTTCAGCGGGTGCGGCGAGACGTAGATCAGCGCGTAGATCTGGCCGACCGTGCGGTTGATGCCCCAGCGGCTGCCCATCTCGCCGAAGTGGGCGACGAAACTGCGCACGAGCGGAGACAGCGCGTTCATGGCCGTTGGGGAGTCGTCGTTCAAGGCCGGATTGTTTCGCTTTTCAGAAATTTCTGAAGTTTGTGGTCTTGTCGGGCCGCGGCGCCGCCGCGCGGTGCCGCCGGGCCGGGGTGGCGCGCTGCGCTACATTGCGCGTCGATGCGCGACACCCCTCCCGCCGAGCCGGCCGCCGCCGCCCCCGCGGACGACCTCGCCGGCCGCCGCCTCGTGCTCGGTTTGACGGGCGGCATCGCCTGCTACAAGGCCGCCGAGCTGACCCGCGAGCTGGCGAAGGCCGGCGCGACGGTGCAGGTCGTGATGACGGAGGCCGCCGAGCGCTTCGTCACCGCGGTGACGATGCAGGCGCTGTCCGGCCGCCCGGTGTTCACGAGCCAGTGGGACCTGCGCGCGCCGAACGCGATGGCGCACATCGACCTCACGCGCGCGGCCGACGCCGTGGTCGTCGCCCCCGCGAGCGCCGACTTCATCGCCAAGCTCGCGCACGGCCTGGCCAACGACCTGCTGAGCCTGGCGTGCCTGGCGCGCCCGCGCGAGCGCTGTTCGCTGCTCGTGGCGCCGGCGATGAACCGCGAGATGTGGGACCACCCGGCCACCCGGCGCAACGTCGCGCAGATCGCGGCCGACGGCGCCGCCGTGCTCGGCCCGGCCAGCGGCGACCAGGCCTGCGGCGAGGTCGGCGACGGGCGCATGCTCGAGGCGGCCGAGATCCGCGACGAGGTCGTCGCGCACTTCCAGCCCAAGGTGCTCGCCGGCCGCAGGGTGCTCGTGACCGCCGGGCCGACCTACGAGCCGATCGACCCCGTGCGCGGCGTCACGAACCGGTCCAGCGGCAAGATGGGCTTCGCCGTCGCGCGCGCGGCGGCCGAGGCGGGTGCCGCGGTCACGCTCGTCGCCGGGCCGGTGGCGCTGCCGACGCCGCGCGGCGTCGCGCGGCTGGACGTGCAGACCGCCCGCCAGATGCACGACGCGGTGCTGCCACTGGCCGCCGCGCACGACGTGTTCGTCGCCACCGCCGCGGTGGCCGACTGGCGGCCCGCGCAGGTCGCCGCCCACAAGCTGAAGAAGGCCGACGGCCACGACGCGCCGACGATCGCGATGGCGCCCAACCCCGACATCCTCGCCGCCGTCGCCCGGCTGCCGCGGCCGCCGTACTGCGTCGGCTTCGCCGCCGAGAGCCACGACCTGGCGAAGCACGCGCGCGAGAAGCGCGAGCGCAAGGGCGTGCCGCTCGTCGTCGCCAACGTCGGGCCGGCCACGTTCGGCCGCGACGACAACGCGCTGCTGCTCGTCGACGCCGCCGGCGAGCGCGAACTGGGCCAGGGCGACAAGCTCGCGCTCGCGCGCGCGCTGGTGCGCGAGATCGCCCGCCGGCTGCCGGCAGCGCAGGAGCCGCGATGACGACGATCGACCTCAAGGTGCTCGACGCCCGCGTGGCCGACGCGCTGCCGGCCTACGCGACCCCCGGCAGCGCGGGGCTCGACCTGCGCGCGTGCATCGACGCGCCGCTGAAGCTCGACCCCGGGCAGACGGCGCTGATCCCCACCGGCATCGCGATCCACATCGCCGACCCGGGGCTGGCTGCGCTGATCCTGCCGCGCTCGGGCCTGGGCCACAAGCACGGCATCGTGCTCGGCAACCTGGTCGGCCTGATCGACCGCGACTACCAGGGGCCGCTGATGGTCAGCTGCTGGAACCGCGGCCACGCGCCGTTCGTCGTCGAGCCGCTCGAGCGCATCGCGCAGCTCGTGATCGTGCCGGTGGTGCAGGCGCGCTTTCGCCGCGTCGACGACTTCGAGGCCTCGCACCGCGGCGCGGGCGGCTTCGGCTCGACCGGGCAGGGCTGAGCGCAGCTCGGCCTGGACCCGGCAGTCGGGCGCGCAGCGGCGTCACCCAGGAGCTGACCGGCCGCGTGGGCGGACCGCCAAGCACGACAGCAGCTTGCATGCGGCATCGAGCGGCCGACTGCCGGACCTGGGCTCAGTCGACCAGCAGCCCGTGCTGCCGCGCGTAGCGCAGCAGCTCGATCGCGCTGCCCACGCCGAGCTTGTGGCGGATCGCCGTCTGGTGGTTGGCCACCGTCTTCGGGCTCAGGTGCAGCCGGCGCGCGATCGCCTCCACCGGATGGCCTTCGAGCAGCAGGTGCAGCACGTCGAACTCGCGCGCGCCGAGCTGCAGGTGCGGCGGCAGCGTGTCGCCCTGCGCGGCGAGCGCGGCGCGCGCGTCGGGCGACAGCGCCCGCTCGCCGGCGACGACGCGGCGCACCGCGTCGACGAGCACCGCCGGCTCGCTGCTCTTGGTCACGAAGCCGGCCGCGCCGGCGTTGAGCGCGCGCACGACCATCGCCGCGCTGTCGTGCATCGTGAACACGAGCACGCGCAGCGTCGGCCAGTGCGAGGTGGCGCGGCGCAGCAGGTCGAGCCCGCTGCGCCCGGGCATCGAGAGGTCGAGCACGAGCACGTCGACGACGGTCGCGCCGCCCTGCAGCGCGAGGTAGGCGGCCTGCGCGTCGGCGTACTCGGCGACGACGCGCATGTCGGGCTCGCACTCGATCAGGCGCCGGTAGCCGGCGCGCACGACGGCGTGGTCGTCGACGAGGGCGACGCGGATCATGGCGCCCTCCCGCCCGCGCCGAGCTCGAAGCGCGCTGCGAGCGCAAGCCCCGGCCGTGCCGCACCGGGCGCGCGCGGCGCGCAGCGCAGGTCGCCGCCGAGCGCCCACACCCGCTCGTGCAGTCCGGCCAGCCCGTTGCCGCGGCGCAGCGCGGCGTCGAGGTCGGCGATGCCGACGCCGGTGTCCTCGACGCTCCATTCGATCGTGCGCAGCCGCGGCGCGGTGCCGTCGCCGGCGGCGTCGACGACGACGCGCAGCGCGAGCGTCGCCTCGCTGGCGCGGGCGTGGCGGGCGACGTTGGTCAGCGCCTCCTGGCTGATGCGGTACAGCGCCAGCGCCGCCGCCTGCGGCAGCGCGCATGCCGCCACGCGTGCCCACGGGACGGGGCGGCCGGCGGCGTCCTCGGCGTGCCAGCGCACGGTGCACGCGCCGCCCCCCAGCGCGCGCCGGGTGCCGTCGGCGAGCGGGGCGAGCAGGTCCGCCAGCCGCTGCAGCGTCGTCGCTTCGCCTTCGCCGTCGAGCGGCCGCAGGCGGGTCAGCAGCTGGCGGATGTCGAGCTGGATGCGCTCGCACTGGGCGCCGATGCTGGCGGACACCGTCGCCAGCTCGGCGTCCGCGGGCGGCGGCCCCTGCAGCCGTTTGTGCAGCCACGCGGCGTCGACGCGCATGGCCGTCAGCCGCTGGCCGAACTCGTCGTGCAGTTCGCGCGCCAGACGCTGGCGCTCGTCCTCCTGCAGCGTCAGCACCTGCTGCGCCAGCCGCCGCTGGTGCGTCTGCGCGGCGTCGAGCGCGCCGGCCATGTGGCGCAGCGCGGCGGCGATCGACTCGAGCTCGGCCACCGGCATCGGCGGCAGGCGGCGCAGACTGTCACGGTCCTCGTGCTCGATGCGCCCGATCGCGCGACGCATCGTGCGCAGCGGCCGCAGCGAGCGGCGCACGCTCCAGCCCACCGCGGCGAGCACGCCCGCGGCCAGCAGCACGAGCAGCGCCGCCGACTCGAGGCCGGAGGCGATCGCCTCGCGGCGCTCGCTGTCCGGCGAGGCAACCAGCGTGACCTGCCACGCCGCACCGTCCGGACGCGCCAGCGGCCAGCTCGATACCGGTGGCGCAGCCGCCGCCAGTGCGGGCCAGGGCCAGCCGGCGGAGGGCGCGGCGCCGATGCCGACCAGGTCGCGCCCGTCGGGGCCGCGCACCGTCAGGCGCAGGTGGCGCAGCGCGCCGTCGGCCTGCAGCGCGCGCAGCCGGTCGAGCACCTCGGCGTCGTCGTGCGACGCCGCGGTGGCGAGCACCTCGGCCAGCCGCGCCAGCGCCGCCGCACCGGCGAGTTCGTCGGCGACGTCGCGCTGCATGCGCGCCACGCCGAGCACGAGCGCGATCACGAACCCGGCGGCGACGACGGCGGCAGCGCGCCGCACCACGAGGCGCGGCAGGTCCACCGGCGGCCGCGGCGCGGCCGCGGCGGCAGCGCGCGTGTCCGCTGGCGTCGCGGCGAGTTCGGGGGCCAGGGGCGGCGTCACGGCGCGTGATTGTCCGCGCGCCGCGCGGCCTCGCGGCCGCGCCGCCGCCCGCCGGTTCGGCGACCGGGCGATCGGGAGCTTTTCCCGCCGGTCCGGGAACGGCGGCTGATAACTTCCGCCGCGCGAGCCGCCGGGGCGATCGCCGCCCCACTGCCGACACCACGACCTGAGGAGACCCATGCAAGCCCCCGTTCGCCCGACCGGCCGCCGTGGCGCCCGGCCCGTCCGTTCCATCCGCCCGCGCGCAAGCTCCGTGGCGGCCGCGTGGCTCGTCGCGGCGCTCGCCACCGCCGCCGCGCACGCCCAGACGCCGACGCCGCAGGTCGAGGTCATCGGCGTCGCCCCGGTGCCAAGGCAGGGCGTCGACCGCAACCTGCTGCCGTACGGCACGCAGGTGCTGCGGCGCGACGCGATCGACGACGCCAACGCCGACAACCTGACCGACCTTATGAACCGGCGCCTGCTCGGCGTCAACCGCAACGAGATCCAGGGCAGCCCGTACCAGGGCGACCTGACGTACCGCGGCTACCGCGCCTCGGGGCTGCTCGGCGCGGCGCAGGGGCTGTCGGTCTACCTCGACGGCGTGCGCATCAACGAGGCGTTCGGCGACGTCGTCAACTGGGAGCTCGTGCCCGAGTTCGCGATCGACAGCGTCGCGCTGGTGCCGGGCGCCAACCCGGTGTTCGGCCTCAACACGCTCGGCGGCGCGATCTCGCTGACCACGCTCGACGGCCGCTCGGCGCCGGGGCTGCGCGCCGAGGCGACGCTCGGCAGCTTCGCGCGTCGGCGGCTCGACGTCTCCACCGGCGGCAGCGGCGCCGACGGCTGGCATCACTACGTGTCCGCGAGCGCCTTCGCCGAGGACGGCTGGCGCGACGAGTCCCCCGGCCGCCTCGGCCTCGTGCTGGCCAAGATCGGGCGCAGCGTCGGCGACACCGACTGGACGCTCGGGCTGCTGGGCGGCAGGAG
>CALIDR010000105.1 GCA_938022295.1 uncultured Burkholderiaceae bacterium | reverse complement strand
GCCCTTCTGCGGGCGCTCGTGGCGAAACATCGGCCCCATGTAGTACAGCCGCTTGCCGCCGTCGTGCAGCAGCGAGTGCTCGATCGTCGCCCGCACGACGCCGGCGGTGTTCTCCGGCCGCAGCGAGAGATGGTCGCCGTTCATCGCGTCGACGAACGAGTACATCTCCTTCTCGACGATGTCGGTCACCTCGCCGAGCCCGCGCACGAACAGCGCGGTCGGCTCCACGAGCGGCGTGCGGATGTTCTGGTAGCCGTAGCGCGCCATCAGGCGGCGCAGGCGCTCCTCGAGCCACTCCCAGCGCGCCGATTCCGGCGGCAGGATGTCGTTCATGCCCTTGACGGCGTGCAGCTTGTCCATGGTGCGGTGGGGAAAGCGGGGGATCGGCGCGCGGCCGGCCACGCGCGCGCCGCGCGGGGCACGCCGTCAGCGTGGGGCGGCGCCGAAGCGGCGCTCGATGTAGTCCTCGACGATGTGCTGGAACTCGCGCGCGATGCCCTCGCCGCGCAGCGTCACCGCCTTCTGGCCGTCGATGAACACCGGCGCCGCGGGCGCCTCGCCGGTGCCCGGCAGGCTGATGCCGATGTCGGCGTGCTTGCTCTCGCCCGGGCCGTTGACGATGCAGCCCATCACGGCCACCTTGAGCGTCTCGACGCCGGGGTAGCGCGTCTTCCACGCCGGCATCATCGCGCGCAGGTAGTCGTCGATCTGCTTGGCCAGTTCCTGGAACGTCGTGCTCGTCGTGCGCCCGCACCCCGGGCAGGCGGTGACGCTGGGGTTGAAGGTGCGCAGCCCCAGTGCCTGAAGGATCTCGAGCGCGACGACGACTTCCTGCGTGCGCGCCTCGCCCGGCTGCGGCGTCAGGCTGACGCGGATCGTGTCGCCGATGCCCTCCTGCAGCAGCACCGCCAGCGCCGCCGTCGACGCCACGGTGCCCTTGGTGCCCATGCCGGCTTCGGTCAGGCCGAGGTGCAGCGCGTAGTCGCAGCTGCGGGCGAGCGCGCGGTAGACGCTGATCAGGTCCTGCACGCCGCTGACCTTGCAGCTGATGACGATCTGGTCGCGCGCCAGGCCGAGCTCGGCGGCGTGCTCGGCCGAGGTCAGCGCCGACTGCACGAGCGCCTGGTACATCACCTGCCGGGCGTCCCACGGCTCGGGGCGCTTCGCGTTGTCGTCCATCAGCTGGGCGAGCAGTTCCTGGTCGAGGCTGCCCCAGTTGACGCCGATGCGCACCGCCTTGCCGTGCCGCGCCGCGGCCTCGACCATCGCGGCGAACTGGCGGTCGCGCTTGTCGCCCTTGCCGACGTTGCCGGGGTTGATGCGGTACTTCGACAGTGCCTGCGCCATCGCCGGGAAGTCGGCGAGCAGGCGGTGGCCGTTGTAGTGGAAGTCGCCGACCAGCGGCACGTCGACGCCCATGCGGTCGAGCTGGTCGCGGATGTGCGGCACGGCGTCGGCCGCCTCGGGCGTGTTGACGGTGATGCGCACGAGCTCCGAGCCCGCCTGCGCGAGTTCCTTGACCTGGATCGCGGTCTCGATGACGTCGACGGTGTCGGTGTTGGTCATCGACTGCACGCGCACCGGCGCGTCGCCGCCGATCGTGACGACGCGGCTGCCCCAGCGCACCACGGCCTGGCGCGAGCGCCGCGGCGCCGGGCGGGCGGGTTCGATCGGTTCGTCGGCCGGCCGCTCGAGGCCGGCAGAGGGCAGGTGCGGATCGTTCATCGGGACGACGGCTGGGGCGTCAACGCAGTTCGAGCCGCGCGACGTTGCCGCGCGCGCTGGCGCTCAGGTCGATCGGCTCGCCGCGGAACGCGACGCTCACGCCCGCGGTGTTGCCGATTGTCGCGCGCAGCGGCAGCGCGCCGTCCAGGCCGACCGCCTCGCCCGCCTGCAGCGTGCGCGACAGCAGCACGTTGCCCTGGCCGTCGCGCACCTCGACCCAGCTCGCCTCGCTCGCGCGCAGGCTCAGCAGCGCCGTCGAGGCCGGTGGCGGCTCGCTGGCCGGCTCGTCGGGCGGCGGGGCCGAGTGCACCGTCTCGACCATCGGCGCCGGCGACGGCGCCGCCGGCGGCGGCGTCCCGGCTGCCGGCGCGGCAGGCGGCGTCGCCGGGCCCGCCGCCGGCGGCACCACCGTCACCAGCGGCGCGTCGGCGACGTCGCTGCGCTCGTCGAACAGGCTCGACGGCAGGAAGTACAGCACGAGCGCGGCGACGAGCACCAGCGCCGGCGCCCAGAACGCCGGGCGCGTCAGCCAGCCGCCCTCGCCGAGCGGCTCGGCACCGCCGTGGTCGCGAAACGGCGTCTGCAGGCCGCTGGCCACGCGCTCGAGGCGGCCCACGCCCTCGGCGCGCGGCAGCAGCGCGAGCACCGGCGCGGGGTCGATCTTCAGCGCCTTGCACATCGTCTGCGCCAGCGCGCGGGTGAACGCCGGGTCGGGCAGTTCGTCGTAGCGGTCGGCCTCGAGCGCCTCGAGCTTGCGCGGCGCCACCTTGATCGACGCCGCCAGCGCCGCCAGGTGCAGCCCCTGGCGCTCGCGCGCGGCGCGCAGCAGGGCGCCGGCGGTGGTGGCCGCCGCGGCCGCGGCGGGGGTGGCGGCCTCAGTCACCGAAGCGGCCCCGCTCGAACGCCAGCGCCTCGGGCGACTGCGGGAACCGCGCGACCAGCTGCCGCCCGAGCTGGTTCGCGCCTTCCGTGTTGCCGGCCCGGTGCTCGATGCGCGCGGCGAGCCACAGCGACTGCGCGTTCGTCAGGTCGGGCTGCGCGTTGACGCGGCGGATGTAGAACCGGGCGCGTTCGAGGTCGCCGCGGCGCAGCAGCAGCTCCGAGAGGTTGTAGGCCGCCGCCGGGTTCGACGGATCGAACTCGTAGGCGCGCGTCAGCGCGCGCTCGGCGGCATCCCACTGGCCGGCGCGCATGCGGCACACCCCTTGCGCGAGCAGCGTGCGCGGCACGCCGAGGTAGCGCGGCTGCGCCAGTGCGCGCTCGAACTGGGCGTCGGCCTCGGCGTAGCGGCCGTCCTGGCACAGCACCCAGCCCCAGTTGTGCATCGCGTCGGCGTCGCGCGGGTTCAGCTGCAGCGCGCGGCGGAAGCTCTCCTCGGCCTTGCCCGGGTCGCCGAGCGCGGCGTGGATCAGGCCGCGCACGTTGTAGGCGTCGGCGAAGTCGGGCTTGGCGGCGATCGCCTGCTCGATCTCCTCGAGCGCGATCGCGGCCTGGCCGCGCGCGAGGTAGCCGGCGGCGAGCTCGGTGCGCACGCGGGCGCGCCGCTCCGCGTCGGCGGGCGCGGGCGGCGTGCGCGCGGCCGGCAGGCTGTCGCCGCCCGGGTTCTCGGTCGTCGTCGTGGTCGTCGTGCAGGCGGCCAGCGCGACGACGGCCGCGGCGCCGAGCAGCGCGAACGGCCGGCGGGACGCGGCGGCAGCGGGGTGCGGGCGGGCCATGCGGCAGCGGGGGGCGAGCGTCAGGCCGCCGGCGGCACCGCGCCCGCGGGATGCACGCGCACCGGCGCGCGCACGAGGCGGGTGTGCACGCGCGTGCGGTCCTGCACCTCGCCGGCGAGCTGGCCGCACGCGGCGTCGATGTCGTCACCGCGCGTCTTGCGCACCGTGGTCACGATGCCGGCGTCCTGCAGCACGCGCGCGAACGCCTGCACGCGTTCCGGCGGCGAGCGGTGCAGCCCCGAACCCGGGAAGGGGTTGAACGGGATCAGGTTGAACTTGCACGGCACCGCGCCGACGCCGCGGCTGGCCGGGGCGCGGCCCGCGACGAGGTCGACCAGCGCGCGTGCGTGGGCGTCGCTGTCGTTGACGCCGTCGAGCATGCAGTACTCGAAGGTGACGAAGTCGCGCGGCGCGCGCTCGAGATAGCGCCGGCACGCGGCGAGCAGTTCGGCGAGGGGGTACTTGCGGTTGAGCGGCACGAGCTCGTCGCGCAGCGCGTCGTCGGGCGCGTGCAGCGACACCGCGAGCGCGACCGGGCAGTCGTCGCGCAGGCGGTCGATCAGCGGCACGACGCCCGAGGTGCTGACCGTCACGCGCCGGCGCGACAGCCCGTAGCCGTGGTCGTCGAGCATCGTGCGCAGCGCCGGCACGAGCGCGCCGTAGTTCTGCAGCGGCTCGCCCATGCCCATCATCACGACGTTGGTCACCGCCCGGTCGCCCGCGGCCAGGCCGAGCCGCCGGCGCAGCGCGTGCTCGGCATGCCAGAGCTGGGCGACGATCTCGCCGGTGGTCAGGTTGCGGCTGAAGCCCTGGTGGCCGGTCGAGCAGAAGCGGCAGCCCACCGCGCAGCCAGCCTGCGACGAGATGCACAGCGTGCCCCGGTCGAGCACCTTGCGCCCCCGCCCGCCCGCGGCGCCCGCACCCCCGGGGGCCCGGGCGGGGTCCCGCAGCGGCCCGACGTCCCCGCCCTCCGGGATGAACACGCTCTCGACGGCGTCGCCGCCGCCGACGTCGAACAGCCACTTCACGGTGCCGTCGGCCGAGACGTGTTCGGCGAGCACCGGCAGCGCGCGCACCGTGGCCTGCGCGGCGAGCTTGTCGCGCAGCGACTTCGCCAGGTCGGTCATCTGCGCGAAGTCGCCCGCGCCCTTCTGGTGGATCCAGCGGAACAGCTGGACGGCGCGGAAGCGCTTCTCGCCCAGCTGCCCGCAGTAGGCCGCCAGCCCGTCGAGGTCGAAGTCGAGCAGGTTGACGGCCATCGAGGCGCTCAGCGGCTGTAGATGTGCATCGCCGGGAAGAAGAACGCGACTTCGACCGCCGCTGTCTCCGGCGCGTCCGAGCCGTGCACCGCGTTGGCGTCGATGCTGTCGGCGAAGTCGGCGCGGATCGTGCCCTTCTCGGCCTTCTTCGGGTCGGTCGCGCCCATCAGTTCGCGGTTCTTCGCGATCGCGTTCTCGCCCTCGAGCACCTGCACCATCACCGGACCCGAGATCATGAAGTCGACCAGGTCGGCGAAGAACGGCCGCGCCTTGTGCACGGCGTAGAAGGCCTCGGCTTCGCCGCGCGACAGGTGCATCATCCGCGCGGCGACGATCTTCAGCCCCGCGGCCTCGAAGCGCGCATAGATCTGGCCGATCACGTTCTTCGCCACGGCGTCGGGCTTGATGATCGACAGGGTTCGCTCGATGGCCATGTTTCTTCTCCGCAATCAATGACTTGGCAAAGCCTCACATTGTATCCGGGGCGCCTCCCGAGCGGCCTTCAGCGGCCGCCGCGACGGCCGCCGCCGCGGCCGCCCTTGCGCAGGAACGCGTCGGCGCCGATGTAGCCCACCGAGGTGCGCATCGGATCGGGCTGGCCGCCGCCGGCACCCTTCTTGCCGCCTGCACCGCCACCACCGCCGCCGGCGCGGCGCCGCTGGCCGCCGGGGCCCCGCTCGCCCTGGACGAAGCGCTTGTCGTAGGTCTGCTGCAGCGGGTTCGGGATCGGGCCGTCCTCGTCGGGCTCGCGCCGCGGCGCCCGTTCGCGCTGCAGCGCGCGCTTGTCGTAGGTCTGCTGCAGCGGGTTCGGGATCGGCGCGTTCTCGTCGTCGTAGACGGCGCGCGTGGGCCGCTCGCGCTGCAGCGCGCGCTTGTCGTAGGTCTGCTGCAACGGGTTCGGGATCGGCCC
>CALIDR010000104.1 GCA_938022295.1 uncultured Burkholderiaceae bacterium | reverse complement strand
AGCCGGCGCGCGACTTCGGCGTGCAGCTCGCGCGGCAGCGGCCAGGGGCCGTGCCGCGGCAGCAGGGCGGCGAGCGACGCGTCGTCGATGTCGACGACGAGCGCCGACGTCGAGGCGCCGGCCGGCGCGCTCATCCGCAGCGCGGTGTCGAGCCACAGCCGCTCGGCGCGCTGGAACAGCGTGGTCGAGGCGAGCACCCAGGCCACCGCGATGCCGGCGGCGGCCCACCCGAGGCGCGCGGCAACCTTCACAGCAACAGCAGGATCAGCAGCGCCGCCGGCACCAGCCACGGCCACACCGGCGCCGCCGGCACGTCGAGCCGGTTCGGCGGCCCCCAGGGGCCGCTGACGCCGGCGTCGTCGGTCGCGCGCACGCGCACCCAGTACGTGCCCGGGCCGGGCAGCGGCAGCTCGGTGCCGGACTGCGCCGCCACGCGCTCGGCAACGAGGTCGGTGAACCCGTCGTCGCGCGCGAGTTGGACGGTGACCGTCTCGCCGGCGCGTGCGGCCCAGGCGATCTGCACGCGGTCGCGGTCGATGCGCGGCGCCAGCGACGACGGCGCGGCCGGCCGTTCGCGCCGCTCGAACGTCTGCGCGTCGCCCCAGGGGCCGGCGTCGTCGGCGGCACGAACGCTGCGCACGCGCCACCACCAGCGCCCGGGCGGCAGCGCGAGCGTGGCCTCGGTGGCCGCGACCTCGACGTCGTGCACCGGCGCGGCGAAGTCGTGGCCGGCGGCCACCTGCAGCCGGTAGCGCTGGACGCCGTCAGGCGCGGTCCAGCGCAGCGGCACCGGATCGTCGTAGACGCGCACTTCGTGCACCGGATCGCGCAGCAGCGGCGGCTCGGGGCGCGCCTTCACGCGGAAGGCGATGTCGGCGTGGCGGCCCTCGAGGCCGGCGGCGTCGAGGGCGCGCACGCGCAGCCGGTAGTCGCCGTCGGGCAGGTCGGCCCAGCGCAGTCTCGGCTCGGCCACGCGGCGGTCGACGAGCAGGCGCTCGGGCGCGGCGGCGGGGGCCACCTGCACCCGCCACGCCGGCGCCGGCTCGGCCTGCGGCCACGCCAGCCGCAGCGGCAGGCGCTCGACGAGGTCCGACACGCCGGCCAGCGACGGCGGTGGCGCCAGCGGCTGCGGCGCACCGACGCCGTCGCGCCCGGCGACGAGACCGAAGCCGGCGTCGAGCGGCGTCGGCGCCGCCGGCGCGCCGGGCGCGGCCGCCGCGACGCGTCCGGCGAGCACTTCCGCGTGCGCGGTGCCACTGTCGGCGTCGAAGCGCAGCCGGAACTCGGTGCCGCGCACGCCGAGGTTCAGCGCCGGGGCGCGCAGTTCGAAGCGTGGCCGCGGCGCGTCGCGCCGCACTTCGGTCTCGACGGCGCCGCCGCCGAGGTCGAGCCGCGTCGACACCGCGCCGGTGCCGCGCTGCACGAGCAGTTCGGTGATCGTCAGGCGCGTGCCGGGGGTCAGCAGCGTGCGCGAGCCGTCGGCGAACGTGAGCAGCGCCGCGCCGTCGGCGCCGACGACGACGCGGTCGCCGGCGTGCAGCCGCATGCCGGCCTGCGCCGGCGCCGGCGCCGCGTGGTCGCGGTGCCGCTCGACGGCCCCTTCGACGAGGGCGACGGTGGCCACCGTCGCATCGTCGCGCAGCCACGCCACCGGCACGCGCAGCGTGCGGCCGGTTTGCAGGCGGCGCGGTGCCGCCACCTGGTTCAGGCGCTGCAGGTCGCGCCAGCCGCGCGGCTCGGCGAGGTATTTGCGGCCGATCGCGATCAGCGTGTCGCCCGGGGCGACGCGGTACAGCCATTCGTCGGCGTGCGCGGCCGCGCCGGTGAGAAGGAGCCAGGGCAGCACCGCGGCGTGGCGCCACAGGGAAGGCCCGGGACGGTGCGGCATCGGCGGGGGTGGGTGGCGGGTGCGGCGCAGTGTAGCGGCGGGGGTCGGCGCGGACGCGCCCCGTAAACTCGCGCCATCGTGGAATGCGCCCGTGTCTCGATGCCGACGTTCCAGCAGATCATCCTGCGCCTGCAGTCGTACTGGGCCGAGCGCGGCTGCGCGCTGCTGCAGCCTTACGACATGGAAGTCGGCGCCGGCACCAGCCACACGGCGACGTTCCTGCGCGCCCTCGGCCCCGAGCCGTGGCGCGCCGCCTACGTGCAGCCGAGCCGCCGGCCGAAAGACGGGCGCTACGGCGAGAACCCGAACCGGCTGCAGCACTACTACCAGTACCAGGTCGTGCTCAAGCCGGCGCCGGCCGACATCCTCGAGCTCTACCTCGGCTCGCTCGAGGCGCTGGGCTTCGACCTGAAGACGAACGACGTGCGCTTCGTCGAGGACGACTGGGAGAACCCGACGCTCGGCGCCTGGGGCCTGGGCTGGGAGGTCTGGCTCAACGGGATGGAAGTCACCCAGTTCACCTACTTCCAGCAGGTCGGCGGCATCGACTGCAAGCCGATCACCGGCGAGATCACGTACGGCCTCGAGCGGCTGGCGATGTACCTGCAGGGGGTCGAGAACGTGTTCGACCTCGTGTGGACGGAGGGCCTGACCTACCGGGACGTGTACCACCAGAACGAGGTCGAGCAGAGTGCCTACAACTTCGAGCACAGCGACGTCGAGTTCCTGCTCGGCGCGTTCGGCGCCCACGAGCGCAAGGCCAAGGAACTGATGGATGCCAAGCTCGCGCTGCCCGCCTACGAGCAGGTGCTCAAGGCCGCGCACACGTTCAACCTGCTCGATGCACGCGGCGCGATCAGCGTCACCGAGCGCGCGGCCTACATCGGCCGCATCCGGCACCTGGCGCGCAGCGTCGCGCAGAGCTACGTCGACAGCCGCGCGCGGCTGGGCTTTCCGATGGCGCCTCGCCCGTGGGCCGAGGCGGTGCTCGCCCACCTCGAGCAGCAGCGCAAGGCGGCGTGATGGGCGAGGCGACGAAGAACCTGCTCGTCGAGCTGTTCGTCGAGGAACTGCCGCCGAAGGTGCTCAACCAACTCGGTAAGTCTTTCGGCGACACCCTGCTCGTCGCGCTGATGGACCAGGGTTTGGTGGGCCGGGACGCTGAACTGGGCAAGAACTACCAGAATTTCGCCTCGCCAAGACGTCTCGGCGCATGGATCGCCGACGTTCGGGAGAGGGCGCCGGACGTACAGCGGCCAACCAAGGTGATGCCGGTGGCTGTGGGCCTCGACGCCGAAGGCCGGCCCACCCCGGCGCTTTTGAAGAAGCTCGCGGCGCTCGGGGCCGACTCCTCGGCCGTCCCGGCACTGCAACGCCGCGTCGACGGCAAGGCCGAGGTGCTGGTCCTCGACACCGTCGTGCCGGGCGTCACGCTCGCGCAGGGGCTGCAGCACGCGCTCGACGAGGCGATCGCCAAGCTCCCGATCCCGAAGGTGATGAGCTACCAGCTCGAGCACGGCGAAGGCGTCGAGCCGGGCTGGACGACGGTGCACTTCGTGCGCCCAGCGCACGGCCTGGTGGCGCTGCACGGCGCCGACGTCGTGCCGGTGCGCGCGCTCGGCCTCGAGGCCGGGCGCACGACGCGCGGCCACCGGTTCGAAGCCGCGCTCGACCCGATCGTGCTGCGCGACGCCGACGCCTACGCCGAGCAGCTCGCCGCCGAGGGCGCCGTGATCGCCGGCTTCGACGCCCGGCGCGCCGAAGTGGCGCGCCAGATCGAGGCGGCCGCTGCCGCCGAAGGGCTGCAGCCGGTGCGCGACGGGGCGCTGCTCGACGAGGTGACGGCGCTCGTCGAGCGGCCCAACGTGCTCGTGGGCCGCTTCGACGACGCGTTCCTCGCCGTGCCGCCGGAGTGCCTGATCCTGACGATGAAGGCCAACCAGAAGTACTTCCCGCTGCTCGACCGCGACGGGAAGCTGACGAACCGGTTCCTGATCGTCGCCAACGTGCGTCCGGCGGACCCCTCGGCGGTGATCGGCGGCAACGAGCGCGTCGTGCGCCCGCGGCTGGCCGATGCCAAGTTCTTCTTCGACCAGGACCGCAAGCGCACGCTCGAAAGCCGCGTGCTCGGCCTGGCGCGCGTCGTCTACCACGGCAAGCTCGGCACGCAGGGCGAGCGCGTCGAGCGGGTCGGCGCGATCGCGCGCGCGATCGCGCAGGACCTCGGCGACGCCGCGCTGGCGGCGGCCGCCGACCGCGCCGCGCTGCTGGCCAAGGCCGACCTGCTGACCGACATGGTCGGCGAGTTCCCCGAGCTGCAGGGCATCATGGGCGGCTACTACGCGCGCCACGACGGCGAGAGCGAGGACGTCGCGTTCGCGATCGAGGACCACTACAAGCCGCGCTTCGCCGGCGACGCGCTGCCGCGCAACCGTGTCGGCCTCGTCGTCGCGCTGGCCGACAAGCTCGAGACGCTGGCCGGCCTGTTCGGCATCGGCCAGGTGCCCACCGGCGACAAGGACCCGTTCGCGCTGCGCCGCCACGCGCTCGGCGTGATCCGCATGCTGATCGAGCGCGAGCTGCCGCTGGACGTGCACCGCCTCGTCGCGCAGGCGTTCGCCGCGTTCCCGCCCGGCCACGGCCAGGCGCAGGCCGAGGTCGGCTTCTTCCTGCGCGAGCGCCTGGCGGGCTGGCTGCGCGAGCAGGGCTGGAGCGCGCCCGAGGTCGAGGCGGTGCTCGAGGCGCGCCCGGCGCGCTGGGCCGAGATCCCGAAGCGGCTCGCGGCGGTGCGCGCGTTCGCCGCGCTGCCGGCCGCCGCCGCGCTCGCCGCGGCGAACAAGCGCGTGGGCAACATCCTGCGCAAGTCCGACGCCGCGCCGGCGGCCGAGGTCGACCCCGCGCTGCTGCGCGAGGCGGCCGAGCAGGCGCTGGCCGAAGCGATCGCGCGCGTGCGCCCCGAGGCCGACCGCCTGTTCGAAGGCGGCGCCTACGCCGAGTCGCTGCAGCGGCTGGCGCTGCTGCGCGAGCCGGTGGACGCGTTCTTCGACCACGTGATGGTCAACACCGACGACGCCGCGCTGCGCGCCAACCGGCTCGCGCTGCTGGCGTCGCTGCACGCGGCGATGAACCGCGTGGCCGACCTGTCGCGGCTGGCGGCCTGAGGCAGATCCCGTGTCGCCGACACCGCGCCTCGTGATCCTCGGCCGCGACGGCATCCTCAACGCGTTCCGCGAGGATCACGTCAAGGACCCGGCCGAGTGGCGGCCGCTGCCCGGCGCGCTGGAGGCGGTGGCGCGGCTGAACCACGCCGGCTGGCACGTCGTCGTCGCGACCAACCAGGCCGGCATCGGCCGCGGCATGTTCGACATGGCGTCGCTGAACGCCGTGCACGCGCAGATGATGAAGCTGCTCGCCGCGCAGGGCGGGCGCATCGACGCCGTCTTCTTCTGCCCCCACGCGCCGGAGGAGCACTGCGACTGCCGCAAGCCGCTGCCGGGCATGATGCTCGACATCGCGCGCCGCTACGGGGTGGACCTGCGCACGGTGCCGATGGTGGGCGACACGCTGCGCGACCTGCTCGCCGCGCAGGCCGCGGGCTGCGAGCCGCACCTGGTGCGCACCGGGCGCGCCGCCGCGCTCGACGCCGAGCAGCTCGCGCGCTACGCCGAGCAGGTGCCGTCGATGCAGGTGCACGCCGACCTCGGCGCGTTCGCCGACCACCTGCTGCGCCGCGAGCACCCCGACGCCCCCGATTCCGGCCCCGGAGGCCTCGCCTGATGGCGGCGGCGCTGGCGGCGCTGCGCTCGCTGCTGTTCGTGCTCTGGATGGTCGTCACGGTGATCCCGTGGGCGCTGGTCGTGCTCGCGGCGTCGATCTTCGTGCGCGGCGACCGTCTGTACTGGATGTGCGTCGGCTGGCTGCGCGTCGTGATGTGGGGCGCGCGCACGATCTGCGGCGTGCGCCACCGCGTGCAGGGCATGGAGCACCTGCCCACCGCCGCGCAGGGGCGCGAGGCAGTGCTGCTCGCGCCGAAGCACCAGTCGACGTGGGAGACGTTCGCGTTCCCGACCCTGATGCCGCACCCGCTGGCCTACGTGTTCAAGCGCGAGCTGCTGTGGATCCCGTTCTTCGGCTGGGCGATGGGACGGCTGGACATGGTGCACATCGACCGCAGCAGGCGCACCGAGGCGTGGCACAAGGTCGCCGCCCAGGGCCGCGAGCTGATGGCGCGCGGCATCTGGGTCATCATGTTCCCCGAGGGCACGCGCACGCCGCGCGGCAGCCAGGGCACCTACAAGACGGGCGCCGCGCGCCTGGCGATCGCCACCGGCACGCCGATCGTGCCGATCGCCGTCACCTCGGCGCGCTGCTGGCCGCGCAGGAGCTTCCTGCTGCGCCCGGGCGTCGTCGACGTCTCGATCGGGCGGCCGATCCCGGTGGCCGGGCGCGAGCCCGACGAGCTGATGCGCGAGGTCGAGCGGTGGATCGAGGCCGAGATGCGGCGCCTCGACCCGCAGGCCTACGCGGCGGGCTGAGCGTGGCGAAGGCGGCCGCGCTGCCCCCGCCCCCGGCGCAGCTCGCGCTGTTCGACGCCGTGGGCGCGGCGGCCGCGGCGCCGCTGCCGCCGGCGGCCGGTGCATCGGCGCCGCCGGCGATCTTGCGCCACCCGCAGGCGCGGGGCGAGGTGTTGCTCGAAGGACACGCGGTGGCCTACGCGCTGCGCCGCACGCGCCGGCGCAGCATCGGCTTCGTCGTCGGCGCCGAGGGGCTCGCGGTCAGCGCGCCGCGGTGGGTCGGCGTCGCCGAGATCGAGGCCGCGCTGCAGTCCAAGGCCGGCTGGGTGCTGCGCAAGCTGCACGAGCAGGGCGAGCGCCAGCGCCGGCTGCAGGCGCAGCGCATCGAGTGGTGCGACGGCGCGACGCTGCCGTTCCTCGGCGCCCCGCTCGTCGTGCGGCTCGACCCCGCCGTGACCGGGGCGCTGCTCGACGCCCTGCTGGACAGCGGCGAGGCGGCCGATGCGGCACGCGCGGCCGGCGCCCGCGGCCTGCTGCGCCTGGGGCTGCCGGCGCACGCGGGGGCGGCGCAGGTGCGCGACCTCGCGCACGGGTGGCTGCAGCGCCAGGCCAGGCGCGTGTTCGACGAGCGCATCCGCCACTTCGAGCCGCTGCTGCGCGTGCGCGTCCGCCGCTGGGCGCTGAGCACGGCGACGACGCGCTGGGGCAGCGCGAGCGCCGACGGCTCGGTGCGGCTGCACTGGCGGCTGATCCACCTGCCGCCGGCGAGCATCGACTACGTCGTCGCGCACGAGCTGGCGCACCTGCGCGAGATGCACCACGGGCCGGCGTTCTGGGACCTCGTGCGCACCGTGATCCCGGACGTCGAGCAGCGTCGGCGCGCGCTGCGCGAGCACACGCTCGCGGTCGACGACTGACGCGCGCGCTTGTCGATCCCCCTTCGGGGGGATGCGCCGGCGCATTCGTCGTCAACGAGACTGGCGTCGTCGCTGTGACACGCGCGCCGCGGTGGGGAGGACGAAGCCGCGGCGACGCCGACGGGGTCGGCCGGGTTGCCCGGTCGGCCCCGTTCCTTTTGCGGATCGGCCGGCCCGGCGCTCAGGCCGCCGCGAAGCGGTAGACGCCGTCGTCGCCGAGCGTGCGCACGAGGCGCCCGGCGCTCCACAGCGCGTGGAGGTGGGCGATCGCCTCGCCCATTGCGAACGTCGTCTGGTGCAGGTCCAGCGGGCGCTTGAACAGCACCGGCAGCAGCGCGCGGGCGTGCGTGGGCCGGGCGCGGCAGGCCGCCATCGTCTCGGCCAGGCGCGCTTCGTGGTGCGCCCGCAGCGCGTCGATGCGCGCGTGCAGGCCGACGAACGGCCGCCCGTGCGACGGCAGCACGAGCGTCGACGCCGGCAGCGCGCGCAGGCGCTCGAGCGAGGCGAGGTACAGCGGCAGCGGGTCGGCCTCGGGCTCGGTGTCGTAGACGCTGACGTTGGTGCTGATGCGCGGCAGCACCATGTCGCCCGAGATCAGGACGCCGGGCGCCTGGCCGTGCAGCGAGATGTGCTCCGGCGCGTGGCCGTGGCCGGCGATGCAGCGCCACTCGTGCCTGCCGATCGCGATCCGCTGGCCGTCCATCAGGCGGCGGAACTGCGGCGGCACCTGCGGCACCAGGCCGGCGTAGTAGTCGGCGCGGGCGCGCACCCTGGCCACCGACTCGGGGTCGGTGAGGCCGTGCGCGGCGAAGAAGGCCGCCGCGCCGTCGCCGCCGAAGCCGCTCGTCGAACGGCTGGCGATGCGCGCGACGTGGAAGTCGGTGGCCGAGATCCACAGCCGGCACGCCCAGCGCTCGGTCAGCCAGTGCGCCAGGCCGATGTGGTCGGGGTGCATGTGGGTCACGATCACGCGCAGCACGGGCAGGCCGTCGAGCTCGTGCGCGAACACCTGCTCCCAGGCCTCGCGCGTCGCGTCGCTGGCGATGCCGCAGTCGACGATCGCCCAGCCCTCGCGCCCCGAGGCCGGGTCGCGGTCTCGCAGCAGCCACAGGTTCACGTGGTCGAGCGCGAACGGCAGCGCCATGCGCACCCAGCGCACGCCGGGGGCGACTTCGAGCGTGCGGCCCGTGGCGGGCAGCGCGTCGCCGAAGGGGTAGTGCAGCGGCGGCGCGGCGTCGGCGGGCGGGCTTTGCCTTACATTGACGTCCACGTCAACCGAGTGTAGCCATGACCGCCTCCGCCCGTCCGACGCCGGCCCCGGCGCGGACCTACACGATCACCGAGCTGGCGCAGGAGTTCGACGTCACGCCGCGGGCGATCCGCTTCTACGAGGACGTCGGCCTGCTCGAGCCCGCGCGCGAAGGCCGCCACCGCGTCTACAGCCACCGCGACCGCACGCGGCTGAAGCTGACGCTGCGCGGCAAGCGGCTGGGGCTGAGCCTGTCGGAGATCAAGCAGCTCGTCGAGATGTACGACTCGCCGGCCGACACGGCGCCGCAGCTGCAGGCGTTCCTCCAGGTGCTGCGCGCGCACCGCCACCAGCTCGAGCAGCAGCTCGACGACCTCAAGGTCACGCTCGACGAGATCGCGCAGCACGAGGCGCGCTGCCAGAAGCTGCTCGCCGATCTGGCGGCGCGCCCGCGGCGGCCGTCGCGCGAGCCGGCCTGAACGGCGCCGCTACACTTGACGTTGACGTAAACGTCAATTCAGCGGCCCGCCGATGCGCCACCCGATCCCCGCCGACGCCGGCTACGTGCAGCGGCTGCGCGACTCGTTCGCGCGCCAGCAGGCGATGCACACGCTCGGCGCCGTGCTCGACGCGATCGAACCCGGACGCGTCGTGATCACGATGCACCACCGGCCCGAGCTGACGCAGCAGCACGGCTTCCTGCACGCCGGCATCGTCTCGACGGCGCTCGACTCGGCGTGCGGCTACGCCGCGTTCTCGCTGATGCCCCCCGACGCCGCGGTGCTGACGATCGAGTTCAAGGTCAACCTGCTCGCGCCGGCGCGCGGGCCGTGGTTCCGCTTCGAGGGCCAGGTGACGAAGGCCGGGCGCACGATCAGCGTCGTCGACGGCCGCGCGTGGCAGCACGCGCCGGGCAGCGACGAGCAGACGCTGATCGCGACGATGACGGCCACCGTGATGACGGTGCTCGGCCGCGGCCTCGACGGCTGAACGCCCCGAACCCTTTCCAGGAGGTGCCCCGATGAACCTGCCCGGCCTGAACTTCCAGCTCGGCGACGACATCGACGCGCTGCGCGACGCCGTGCGCACGTTCGCGCAGGCCGAGATCGCGCCGCGCGCGGCCGAGATCGACCGCAGCGACCGGTTCCCGATGGACCTGTGGCGCAAGATGGGCGAGCTCGGCGTGCTCGGCATCACGGTGCCCGAGGCCTACGGCGGCGCGAACATGGGCTACCTCGCGCACATGGTCGCGATGGAGGAGATCAGCCGCGCGAGCGCGAGCGTGGGGCTGTCCTACGGCGCGCACAGCAACCTGTGCGTCAACCAGATCAAGCGCAACGGCACCGAGGCGCAGAAGCGCAAGTACCTGCCCAAGCTGATCAGCGGCGAGCACGTCGGCGCGCTCGCGATGAGCGAGCCGGGCGCCGGCAGCGACGTCATCTCGATGAAGCTGCGCGCGGTCGACAAGGGCGGCTACTACGTGCTCAACGGCAGCAAGATGTGGATCACCAACGGCCCCGACGCCGACACGCTGGTGGTCTACGCGAAGACCGAGCCCGAGCTCGGCGCGCGCGGCGTCACCGCGTTCCTGATCGAGAAGGGCATGAAGGGCTTCTCGGTGGCGCAGAAGCTCGACAAGCTCGGCATGCGCGGCAGCCACACCGGCGAGCTCGTGTTTCGCGACGTCGAGGTGCCGGCCGAGAACGTGCTCGGTGCCGTCAACGGCGGCGCGAAGGTGCTGATGAGCGGCCTCGACTACGAGCGCGCCGTGCTCGCCGCGGGGCCGATCGGCATCATGCAGGCGGTGATGGACAACGTGGTGCCGTACATCCACGAGCGCAAGCAGTTCGGGCAGAGCATCGGCGAGTTCCAGCTGATCCAGGGCAAGGTCGCCGACATGTACACCGTGCTGCAGGCCGCGCGCGCGTTCTGCTACACGGTCGGCAAGAACCTCGACCTGCTCGGCGCCGAGCACGTGCGCCAGGTGCGCAAGGACTGCGCGAGCGTCATCCTCTGGTGCGCCGAGAAGGCCACGTGGATGGCGGGCGAAGGCATCCAGATCTTCGGCGGCAACGGCTACATCAACGAGTACCCGCTCGGCCGCCTGTGGCGCGACGCCAAGCTGTACGAAATCGGGGCCGGGACGAGCGAGATCCGGCGGATGCTGATCGGGCGGGAGCTCTTCGCGGAAACGATGTGATGCACCGCGACCGAGGCCCCGATTCGGCGCAGGCTCATGTCCGCGCAGCGGACGTGAAGGCGCGAAGCGCCGGCCGGAGCCACATCGGCGCCGGCACGAGCGAGATCCGGCGCATGCTGATCGGGTGCGAGCTTTTCGCCGAGACGATGTAGCGCGCCGTAGGGTGCCGTCGATACTTCGTTGATACGTGTCGTGCCGGAGGGTGCCATGAGTGAGACCGTGCTCGACATCAAGCGCTGGGGCAACAGCCTGGGTGTGCGGCTGCCCGCGGCGGTGGCGCGCGCGGCCCATCTGCACGCCGATCAGCGCGTGCGGGTGACGGTGGAAGACGGCCGTGTCGTCATCGTGCCGGCTCCCGAAGCGCGGCCGACCCTCGAGGACAGGCTGGCGTGTTACGACCCCGCGCACCACGGCGGCGAGGCGATGGCGACCACCGGCCGTGTCGGCGCCGAGCAGCCCTGAGCCCCGCTGTCTCCCGGTGCGCCGCCCCCCGGCGGGATGGGTGCCCGACCGGCAGGACGTGATCTGGATCGACTGCAGCTCGCAGGCCGGACGCGAGATGCGCGATCCCCAGCCTTTCCTCGTCCAGGCGGCGCTGGACCTAACGGTGCACCTGGAACGCATCGTGGCGGGCTTCTCGCGGGATCACAAGCACGCGCCCGGGACGGCGTTGCGCCAGGGCAGCCGGGCCGTGCTGCTGCAGGTGCTGCGCGCCGACAACGCCCGGGCTCGGCCTGCCCGCGACGTCGTCGGCCACTGCGTGGCCAAGACGGGCGTGCTAGCATCTTGGTGCAAAAGCACCAACGTGAGCCCGCCATGAGCCGCCTGACCATCACCCTGTCCGACGAGCGCCACCAGGCGCTGAAGGAGGCGGCCGCCCAGCGCGGCAAGACCATCGGCCAGCTCATCGACGAGAGCCTGGAGTTCTACGGCATCAAGTCGCGGCAGTCCGCCGCGGCGCTCGTGCGGCGGGCGCGGGCCCGGGCCGCGCTGGACGAGGTCCGGGCGCTCGCCGTCGCGCAGCGCGAGGTCGACGCCGAGCGCGGGCGGGCGTGAGCCGGCCCGTCTTCGTCGTCGACACGAACGTCGTCGTCGCGGGCCTGCTGACGGCCGACTCCGCCTCGCCGGTCGCCCGCGTGCTGGACGGCATGCTGGCCGCCGCCTTCCCGTTCGCCGTCTCCGAGGCGCTGGTGGGCGAGTACCGCACGGTGCTGCTGCGGCCCGCGCTGCGCACGCTGCACGGGCTGACCGTCTCCGAGGTCGACACCGTGCTCACCGATCTGGTCCAGCTCGCCATCGTGCTGACGCCGTCGTCGCCCGCTGCCGGCGCGCCGCGAGCGCCCGACCCGGGCGATCAGCTGCTTTGGGATCTGCTCGCGACGCGAGCCGACCTGGTGCTGGTCACCGGCGACAAGCGCCTGCTTGGCGACCCGGGCATGCGCGGGCGGGTCTGGTCGGCGCGGCAGGTCGTCGACGGCGGCTGAGGCAGGCCTGAGAGCGTCCGACGTCGGGTCTCCTGTCGTGCTCGACCCGGCCACGCCTGCGGCAGCCTCGAGGATCCCGGCGCGCTGTTCGACCACGAGGCGACGGCCGGGTCGCACGCCACCCCTGCGCGCAGCCCGGCCCGCGGCAGCCTGCCGGCACAGCCCGTCGGAAAACTTGACAACTTGACGCGGCGCCGCGCCGCGCCGCGCCGCGCCGCGCAAGTCGTTGATGGTCAATGAGAAAAGTTCCTTCGCTGCGCGCCAGGCACGGCACTCGCTAATCGCCAGCAACGAGGCAGTCAACCCGCCGGGGTTGGGGCGATGTCGGCGATGGAGGTGCGGATGAACGCGATGGGCAAGGTTCGGGCGGCGCTGGGGGTGGCGCTGCTGGTGGCAGCGGTCGGCGCGCAGGCGGCGCCCGTGTCGGGGCAGGGCACCTGGGAAACGACGCTGAAGGCGCGCGACATCAACGGCAATCCGCTGGCGTCGCTGCTGGACCCGAATGCGGTGTTCTTCTACGACACCGTGCTGAACCTCACCTGGCTGGGCAACTGGAACGCAGGCGCCGGTTCGAGCTTCGACGACGGATTCAGCACAACTGACGGCCTCATGACGTGGTCGAGCGCGAACGCTTGGGCGGCCGCGCTGAACGTCGGCGGGTTTACCGGCTGGTCGCTGCCCGGCGTGCTCGACATCGGCAACGACGGCTGCAACTTCAGCTACGACGGCGGTACCGACTGCGGCTACAACGTCTACACGGACGCCGACCAGCGCGGCGGCTCGCCGCTGGCGCACATGTTCTACGACACGCTGGGCAACCTGGGCTACTGCGCGCCGGGCGGCGGTACGCCGTCGACTTGCGAAGGACCGCAGAGTGGGTGGGGCCTGACCAACACCGGGCCGTTCAGCAACATGCAGTCCAACTACTACTGGTCCGGTACGGCGTACGCGCCGTCGCCGTCGGTCATCGCGTGGCGCTTCGTTACCGGCGCCGGCCGCCAGGGCCTCGACGACCAGAGAAGCAGCCAGCACTACGCCGTTGCCGTTCGCCCCGGCGATGTGCTGCGCGACGGCGGCAACGTGCCGGAACCGCAGAGCCTGGTGCTGGCGCTGACGGCCTTGGCAGGGCTCGGCGCGGCGCTTCGCCGGCGGCGCGCAGCTTGAGTCTTCGGCGCGTCGGAGTCTTTGACACTTTCGGGGCTTCGGAGGCCGAGCCCGGACACGGAGCCTCCGGCGGAGGGTCCGTGCCGGGCGAGGGGCCGGGCCGATGGCCCGGCGCGGCCTGCAAGCCGCAGCCCCCGGCCACGTGCATGACCGACCCCGATGGCGCGGCACGAGCACCTGCCGATCTACAAGGCGGCGCTGGACTTGACGGTGCACCTGGAGTGCGTGGTGGCGGGCTTCTCGCGGTATCGCAAGTACACGCTCGGCACGGAGTTGCGGCAGGGCGGGCGCACAGTCCTGGAGCACTGTGGTTCCTGCGATGACGCTTGTTGCAGGGGGAAGCGCTACACGATGCGCGATCTGACGCCGGGTCCTGCGATTCCCGAGCTTCCATAACACGGCCGATTCGGCGTCGGCTGGCGCGGCGCTGGGTACCGAAGGCGGGGCGGCACGGGCCCACAATACGGGGCTGCCGTCCACCCGCCGCGCCACCGTCATGGCCCTCGCCGCCGAGAAACCCGCCACCTACGACGACCTGCTCGCGCTGCCGCCGCACGTCGTCGGCCAGATCGTCGGCGGGCGGCTCGTCACGCAGCCGCGGCCGGCGCCGCGGCACGCGGTGGCGTACGCCGGGCTGGGCGGCGAGCTCGTCGGCCCGTTCGACAAGGGCCGCGGCGGCCCCGGAGGCTGGTGGATTCTCGACGAGCCCGAGATCCACGTCGGCGCCGACGTCGTCGTGCCCGACCTCGCCGGCTGGCGACGCGAGTGCATGCCGACGCTGCCCGAGACGGACTGGTTCGAGCTGCCCCCCGACTGGCTGGCCGAGATCCTGTCGCCGTCCACCGCGCGCCTCGACCGTGCCGAGAAGCTGCCGCTCTATGCGCGCTGGGGCGTGGCGCACGTGTGGCTCGTCGACCCCGACCTGCGCACGCTCGAGGCCTGCGCCAACGAGGGCGGGCGCTGGGTGCTGCTCGCGACGCTGAAGGACGACGAGCAGGTTCGCCAGCCTCCGTTCGACGCGGTGGGCTTTTCGCTGTCGTCGCTGTGGCCCGCGTGAAGCACGGCGACCCCTCCTGAGCAAGGCCCGACGCCACCATGCCGCACCGCCTGCTGACCAACAACCGCGCCTGGGCCGCCGCCAAGAAGGCCGCCGACCCCGGCTTCTTCACGCGGCTGGCGCAGCAGCAGAACCCGCGCTACATGTGGATCGGCTGCGCCGACAGCCGGGTGCCCGCGAACGAGATCACCGGGCTCGACCCGGGCGAGGTGTTCGTGCACCGCAACGTCGCCAACGTCGTCGTGCCGTCGGACCTCAACGCGCTGTCGACGATCCAGTTCGCGGTCGAGCACCTCAAGGTCGAGCACATCTTCGTCGTCGGCCACTACGGCTGCGCCGGCGTGCGCGCGGCAATGCGCGGCATCCGCGTCGGGCTGGCCGACAACTGGCTGCGTCACGTGCACGACGTGCGGCTGCGCCACCGCAAGCGCCTGGACCACCTGCCGCCCGAGCAGCAGGAGGACATCCTGTGCGAGATGAACGTCATCGAGCAGGTCGGCAACGTCGCGCTGTCGACCGTGCTGCAGGACGCCTGGGCGCGCGGGCAGAAGGTCGCGGTGCACGGCTGGGTCTACGGCCTGCGCGACGGCCTGCTGAAGGACCTGGGCGTGACGATGGACGACCCCGCCACCGTCGTGCAGGTGTTCGCCGACGCCTTCAAGCGCTACCCGCGCGCCGCCCACCGGCCGCCCGGCGCCGACGCCTGACCGCCCGCCGCCGCAGCCTGCCGCCCGCGCCCGCCGCCCGATGAACAAGCCGCTGATCTTCCCCCACCTGCTCACCGACAGCCGCGCCTTCGCGATCGCGCGTGCGCTGCTCGACGGCTTCAACCGCCACTACCGCCTGTTCCGCGAGACCAGCGCCGCGGCCAAGCAGCGCTTCGAGCGTGCCGACTGGCACGGCCAGCAGGAGGCGCAGCGCGAGCGCATCGCGTTCTACGACAAGCGCGTCGACGAGGCCGCCGAGCGGCTGCAGCGCGAGTTCGACGCCTCGTCGCTGCCCACCGAGACGTGGCAGCAGGTCAAGCTGCACTACATCGGCCTGCTCGTCAACCACCACCAGCCCGAGCTCGCCGAGACGTTCTTCAACTCGGTGACGACGAAGATCCTGCACCGCAGCTACTTCCGCAACGAGTTCATCTTCGTGCGCCCGGCGGTGAGCACCGAGTACATCGAGAACGACGAGCCGGCGGCCACCCCGACCTACCGCGCGTACTACCCGACGCTGGCGACGATGCGCGAGACGCTGCTGCGCATCGTGCACAACTTCCAGCTCGCGGTGCCGTTCGAGGACCTCGAGCGCGACGTCGACCACGTGCTCGCGGCCGTGCAGGCCGAGTTCGGCGCCGTGCGCCTGCGCGCCAACTTCCAGATCCAGGTGCTGTCGAGCCTGTTCTTCCGCAACAAGGGCGCCTACATCGTCGGCAAGATCGTCAACGGCTTCAACGAGACGCCGTTCGCGCTGCCGATCCTGCACGCCTCCGGCGGCAAGGGGCTGGTGATCGACACCGCCCTGTTCGGCGAGGACGACCTGCTGCTGGTCTTCAGCTTCGCGCGCGCCTACTTCATGGTCGACATGGAGATCCCCAGCGCCTACGTGCAGTTCCTGCGCAGCCTGATGCCGCGCAAGCCGCGCAGCGAGATCTACTCGGCGCTCGGGCTGCAGAAGCAGGGCAAGAACATGTTCTACCGCGACTTCCTGTACCACCTGCGCCACAGCAGCGACCGCTTCCGCATCGCCCCGGGCATCAAGGGCATGGTGATGCTGGTGTTCGACCTGCCGAGCTTCCCGTACGTGTTCAAGGTCATCAAGGACTTCTACCCGCCGCAGAAGGACACCACGCGCGAGCAGATCAAGGCCAAGTACCTCGTCGTCAAGAGCCACGACCGCGTCGGCCGCATGGCCGACACGCTCGAGTACAGCAACGTCGCGTTCCCGCGCGCGCGCTTCGAGCCCGAGCTGATCCAGGAGCTGCGCCACTTCTGCCCGAGCCTGCTCGAGGACGACGGCGACATGCTCGTCATCAAGCACCTGTACATCGAGCGGCGCATGATTCCGCTCAACATCTACCTGCAGGACGCGAACCCTCAGCAGATCGAGCACGCGGTGATCGAGTACGGCAACGCGATCAAGGACCTGGTGGCGGCCAACATCTTCCCCGGCGACATGCTGTGGAAGAACTTCGGCGTCACCCGTCACGGCAAGGTCGTGTTCTACGACTACGACGAGATCGAGTACATCACCGACTGCAACTTCCGCAAGGTGCCCGAGCCGCGCTGCGAGGAGGACGAGATGAGCGGCGACGTCTGGTACAGCGTCGGCCCGCACGACGTCTTCCCCGAGACCTTCGGGCCGTTCCTGCTCGGCAACCCCGAGGTGCGCGACGTGTTCATGAGGCACCACGCCGACCTCCTGGACCCCGCCTTCTGGCAGGGCCACAAGGAGCGCATCCTCGGCGGCCACGTGCACGACGTCTTCCCCTACGATCCGGCACGGCGCTTCAAGAACCTGCGCCGCGCCGCCGCTGGCGCGCCGGCCTGAGCGGCCGGCTTTCATCCCGTCCCGACCCGCAAGGAGCCCGTCATGAGCGACCCGATCGTCATCGTTTCCGCCGCCCGCACCCCGATCGGCGGCCTGCTCGGCGACTTCGCCGCGCTGCAGGCCTGGGAACTCGGCGCGGTGGCCGTCAAGGCCGCCGTCGAGCGCGCCGGCGTGCCGCCCGACAGCGTCGACGAGGTGCTGCTCGGCAACTGCCTGATGGCCGGCCAGGGCCAGGCGCCGGCCCGGCAGGCGATGCGCAAGGCCGGCCTGCCCGACAGCACCGGCGCCGTGACGCTGACCAAGATGTGCGGCTCGGGCATGCGCGCGATGATGTTCGGCCACGACATGCTCGCCGCCGGCAGCGCCGACGTGATCGTCGCCGGCGGCATGGAGAGCATGACCAACGCGCCGCACCTCGTGTTCGCGCGCAAGGGCGTGAAGTACGGCGCCACCCCGCTGTACGACCACATGGCGCTCGACGGCCTGGAGGACGCCTACGAGCGCGGCAAGGCGATGGGCGTGTTCGCCGAGCAGTGCGTGGCCAAGTACCAGTTCAGCCGCGAGGCGCAGGACCAGTTCGCGATCGCCTCCACCACGCGCAGCAAGAAGGCCAACGAGGACGGCAGCTTCGACTGGGAGATCGCCCCCGTCGCGCTGCCCGGCAAGGGCGGCGAGACGCTCGTCAAGCACGACGAGCAGCCGTTCAAGGCCAAGCTCGACAAGATCGCGGGCCTGAAGCCCGCGTTCAAGAAGGACGGGACGATCACCGCCGCCAACGCGTCGAGCATCTCCGACGGCGCCGCCGCGCTCGTGCTGATGCGCGAGTCGACGGCGAAGCAGCGCGGCCTCGCGCCGATCGCGCGCATCGTCGCCCACGCCGTGCACGCGCAGGCGCCCGAGTGGTTCACGACCGCGCCGGTGGGCGCGATCGACAAGGTGCTGAAGAAGAGCGGCTGGGACGCCAAGAGCGTCGACCTGTGGGAGGTCAACGAGGCCTTCGCTGCCGTCACGATGGCGGCGATGACCGAGTTCAAGCTGCCGCACGAGATCGTCAACGTGCACGGCGGCGCCTGTGCGCTCGGCCACCCGATCGGCGCCTCGGGCGCGCGCATCGTCGTGACGCTGCTCGGCGCGCTGCGCAAGTACGGCAAGAAGCGCGGCGTCGCGGCGCTGTGCATCGGCGGCGGCGAGGCCACCGCGATGGCCGTCGAGCTGACCTGACGTGGACGACGCGCGAGCGGGCGGCGCGGGCCGCGGCGGCGCGGGCGCGGCGCTGCCGCCCGCTGCGGGCGATGCCGCCGCTGCCGCCGCGGCGCTGATCGCCGCCGGCGAGCAATGCTCGCGCCGCGTGCGCTTCGGCCGCGAGGAGATCGCCGCGTTCGCGCGCCTGACCGGCGACACGAATCCGCTGCACCAGGACGACGCGGTCGCCCAGCGCGCACGCTTCGGCGAGATCGTCGCCAGCGGCCAGCAGACGGCCGCGGCGATGATGGGCCTGGTGTCGGCGCATTTCTCGACCCCGCTGGCGGGCTGCGCGCGGCAGGTGATCGGCCTGAACTTCAACTTCGCGTTCAAGCACCCGGTGTTCGCCGACCAGGAACTGCTGCTGCACTGGCGCGTGTCGTCCGTCGAGTGGAGCGCGCGCCTGGGCGGGGCGATCGGCCACCTCGACGGCACGGCCGGCGTGCGCGGCAGCGCACCGAGCGTGATCGGGCGCGGCACCGTGCTCGTGCAGCGGCGGCGTTGAGGCGGGGCCTTCGATGCGGGTGCTCGTGATCGGCGCGTCGCGCGGCATCGGCCACGAGTTCGTGCGCCAGTACCGCGCCGAAGGCGCCGCCGTCACCGCCACCGCACAGCGCGACGACGACCTCGCGCGGCTGCGCGCGCTGGGCGCCAGCGCGTTCGCGCTCGACGTCGCCGACCCGGTCAGCGCGGCGGGCCTGGGCTGGCGCATCGACGGCGCGCGCTTCGACGTCGCGGTCTTCGCCGCCGGCGTCTTCGGCCCGCGCACTGCCGCGCTCGAGACGCCGACGCGCGACGACTTCGACGCCGTGATGCACGCCAACGTGCTCGGCGCGATGCAGGTGCTGCCGCAGGTGGCCGACGCGCTCGCCCCGGGCGCCAAGCTCGCCGTGCTGTCGTCGCGCATGGGCTCGATCGGTGCGCGCACCGGCACCTCGGGCTGGCTGTACCGCGCGTCGAAGGCGGCGCTGAACTCGGTGCTGAAGGACGTCGCGCTCGCGCTGGCCGGGCGCGCGGTGTGCGTGGCGTTCCACCCCGGCTGGGTGCGCACCGACATGGGCGGCGCCGCGGCGGACCTGAGCGTCGAGCAGAGCGTGTCCGACCTGCGGCGCACGATCGCCGCGCTGACGCCGGCCGACACCGGCCGCTTCCTGAACCACGACGGCTCGCCGATTCCCTGGTGAGGCCGCGGAGACACCGCCGATGCTGCTGTCCGAAGATCACCTCGCCGTCCAGGACGCCGTGCGCACGTTCGTGCAGGCCGAGATCGCACCGAAGGCCGCGCGCTGGGACCGCGAGCACCACTTCCCCGCCGCCGAGCTGAAGGGGCTCGCGGCGCTGGGCTGCTACGGCGTCGCGGTGCCCGCCGAGTACGACGGCGCCGGGCTCGACTACCTGGCGCTCGCGCTGATCCTGGAGGAGATCGCCGCCGGCGACGGCGGCACCTCGACGGTGGTCAGCGTCAACAACTGCCCCGTGTGCTCGATCCTGATGGCCTGGGGCAACGAAAACCAGAAGCAGCGCTTCCTGAAGCCGCTCGCGCGCGGCGAGATGCTCGGCGCGTTCTGCCTCACCGAGCCGCACGTCGGCTCCGAGGCGGCGGGGCTGAAGACGACCGCGGTGCGCGACGGCGGGCACTACGTGCTCAACGGCGTCAAGCAGTTCATCACCAGCGGCAAGCACGGCGACGTCGCGATCGTGATGGCGGTCACCGACAAGGCCGCCGGCAAGAAGGGCATCAGCGCCTTCGTCGTGCCCACCGACACGCCGGGCTACCGCGTCGCGCGGCTGGAGGAGAAGATGGGCCAGCACAGCAGCGACACGGCGCAGATCGTGTTCGAGGACTGCCGCGTGCCGGGCGAGAACCTGCTCGCCGACGAGGGGATGGGGCTGAAGATCGCGCTGTCGGGCCTCGAGGGCGGGCGCATCGGCATCGCGGCGCAGAGCCTGGGCATGGCACGCGCAGCGTTCGAGGCCGCGCTCGCCTACAGCAAGGACCGCGTCGCGTTCGGCCAGCCGATCTTTGAGCACCAGGCGGTGCAGTTCCGGCTGGCCGAGATGGCCACCCAGCTCGAGGCCGCGCGCCAGCTGATCCACCACGCCGCGAGCCTGAAGGACGCCGGCCGCCCGTGCCTGAAGGAGGCCGCGATGGCCAAGCTCTACGCCAGCGAGATGGCCGAGCGGGTGTGCAGCGCGGCGATCCAGATCCACGGCGGCTACGGCTACGTGGCCGACTTCCCGGTCGAGCGCATCTATCGCGACGTGCGCGTGTGCCAGATCTACGAGGGAACTTCCGACGTGCAGAAGATCCTGATCGGCAGGGCGCTCGCCTGAGCGGGACGCTCGCGCCCGCGGGCGTACCCCCGCGCCTGCGACCACACAGGAGATCGGCGATGACCCGCATCCCCGCCACCGGCGCGCTGGCCGCCGGCTTGCTGCTGTCGTCCGCGGCGTCCGCCGCCGGTCGGCCGCCCGCCGATGCGCAACCGCTGTCGGCGATCGTGCTCGCCCTCGAGCAGCGAGGGTTCGGGCCGATCGTCGAGATCGAGTTCGACGACGGCCTGTGGGAAGTCGAGGCGTTCGAGGACGGCCGCAAGCGCAGGCTGAAGATCGACCCCGTCAGCGGCCGCATCGCCTCCGACCGTCCCGAGGACTGACGCCTCGCGCGCTGCGCCGTGCCCACCCGTCGCCTGCTCGTCCTCGTGCTGTGCCTGGTCGGCGGTGCCGGCATCGGGCTCGCCGTCGAGCGGTGGTGGGGCAGCGGCTGGGGATACGTCGCGATTCCGCTGCTGATCGGCGTCGCGTGGCTGCGCGTCGCCGACCCGAGCCGGTGCGAAGCCCCGCCCGGCGCCGACCGCACCGTGGCGGGTGACCGCCCGCCGCCGCCGTCCGCCTGAACCGCTCCCGCTCCCGGAGGGAGGTGGTGCATCTGGCACCATCGCACCCCCGATGGACGAAGCCGCCGCCCGTGAAGTGGTGCTCGTGCGCGTGCTAGACCGCGCCGAGCCCGAAGTGCCGCAGTGGACCGCCGCCGACCGCGCCTGGGCCACGCGCGTGGCCGCCGAGACGGTGGGCACCGGCGCCACGCCCGAGGCCTTCGTCGCCGCGCGCGCGCACGCCGCGCTGCAGCGCCTGCTGCCGCGCGACGCCGCCGCGAGCGCGGGGGTGTGGCGCTGGCTGCAGCGGCCGCTGTGGCGGGCGGGCTGGGTGCTGGCGGCGGTGGCGGTCGCGTTCCTCGCCGGCGCGCTCGTCGACCGCGTCGGCGACAGCCGGCACGTCGACCTGCTGGCGCCACCGGTGTGGACGCTCGTCGCCTGGAACGCCGTCGTCTACGTCTGGCTGCTCGCCGGCGGCGTCGTCGCGCTGGTGCGCCGGCGGCCGGCCGAGGCGGGGCCGCTCGCGCGCCGCGTGCGGCGTGCGGTGCAGCGCGGCAGCGACCAGAGCGCACCACGCCGGCTCGACGAACTGGGCCTCGCCCGCGTCTGGCCGGCGTTCGGCGCCGAGTGGCTCGCCGCGACGGCGCCGCTGACGGCTGCGCGCGCCGCTGCGGTGCTGCACGCGGCGGCGGCGGCGCTGGCCCTGGGGCTGCTCGCCGGGCTGTACCTGCGCGGCCTCGTGCTCGACTACCGCGCCGGCTGGCAGAGCACGTTCCTCGAGCCGCCGGCGGTGCACGCGCTGCTGTCGACCCTGCTCGCGCCGGCGTCGCGGCTGTCGGGCATCGCGCTGCCCGACGTCGCCGGCATCGAGGCGCTGCGCATCGCCGCCGACGGTGCGGCCGCCGCCGGTGCGGCCGACAGCGCCGCGCCGTGGATCCACCTGTACGCGTGGACGCTCGTGCTCGCCGTCGTCGTGCCGCGCGGCGTGCTCGCGCTGTGGTCGCTCGGCCGCGCGCGGCGGCTCGCGCGGCGCTTCCCGCTGCCGCTGCACGAGCCGTACTTCCAGCAGCTGCTGCGCCAGCTGCGCAGCGGGCCGGCGCGCGTGCGCCTGGTGCCGCACGCCCAGCCGCCGACGGCGCAGGCCACGCTCGCGCTGCGCGAGATCTGCGCCCGTGTCTGGGGCGACCGCGTGCAGCTCGACGTCGACCCCGTCGTCGCGTTCGGCGACGAGGACGCGCTGCCGGCCTCCAGCGGCGCCGACCCCGACGCGGCGATCGTGCTGTTCGACATGGGCGCCACGCCCGAGGACGAGCAGCAGGGCCGGCTGGTACGCCGGCTCGCGCAGGCGCTGCCGGCGGGCGTGCCGCTGCTGCTGCTGGTCGACGAAGCCGGGTTCGGCGCGCGCTTCGCCGGCCTCGGGGCGCGCATGACCCAGCGCCGCGCCGCCTGGGCGGCGCTCGCGCGCAAGTTCGGCACCGCGGCCGTGTTCGTCGACCTCGGCGCGCCCGACCTCGCGGTGGCCGACCGCATGCTGCAGGCGGCGCTCGACCGGCCCGTGCAGCGCCCGCAGGTACCCTGACTTCCGCGGGGCGACGACGAGTCCGCGCTAGAGAACGTCGGCGGCGGCCGTCGTCGTGCGCGGCCGTGTGCCGCCACAGCGCCGACACCGGGCGTCAGCGCTCGCGGTTGCAGGGCGCAGCCGGCCGGTGCCGGCGTAGCGCCACGGTGGCCAGCGCCAGCGCCACGATCCACAGCGGCCCCGTTGCGCCACCTCCGGATCCGGCGTCGGGGTCGCCCGGTGGGGGCGTGATGCCGGGATCGACCGGGCCGACCGGCGGTCGCCCGAGCAGCGCCGCGCAGCGCTGCAGTGGCTCGCTGTCGAGCACCACCGTCGACCTCGGCGGTGCGACGTAGGCCGACGGCGCGGCCGCGTAGCGCAAGGCTTCGTCGGCGTCGAGCAGACCGGCGCCGCAGGTGGTCGTCGTGCAGCCGCAGCGGCCCTTGTTGTCCGCGGCGCACGCACCGAGCGGCGGCACGCCCACGTGCGGGCGCGCCGAGCGGCGCAGACCGTCGGCCAGCTGATCGACCGTCAGCGCCGGATTGACGGCCAGCATCAGCGCCGCCGTGGCCGCCACGGCCGGTGCCGCGAAGCTCGTGCCCGCTGCCGCCGCGTAACCCGCGGCGGCGGGTGAGGTCGCACCGAGATCGGACGTCGTGACGATGCCGCTGTCGGCGAGTTCGCGATCGCAGGTCGCGCCGTTGTCGACGTCGCCGCCGGGAGTGGCGAGGGCGACTTCGAGCCCGAGGTTGGCGTAGTTGGCCTTGTAGCCGTCGCGATGGGTCGCCGTGACGGCGAACGCACCGGGACAGTTCGCCGGCCGCTGCACCGCGCCGCGGCCGTTGCCGGCACCGACGACGACGAACACGCCGGCGGCGCGCAGTTCGCGCAGCGCCTGCCGGTACGAGCGCGCGGCGTCGCGCGCGGCCGGATCCGGGTCGTTGGCGTCGCACGACGCGGCCGCGCCGTAACCGAGCACGACGACGCGCGCCGGGTACGGGTTCGGCGGCGCGCCGTCGACCGGCAGACCGCCGGCCCAGCGCATGCCGGCGACGACGTCGGCGACCGCGGCGCCACAGCGCCCGGCCACACGGACCGGCAGCACCGAAACGCCCTGCCAGGTGGCCGCCGCGACTCCGACGCCGTTGTCGGTGACGGCGGCGATCTGCCCTGCGATCGCGGTGCCGTGCCACGTCGAGCGCGGCACCGGCGGGCAGCCGCCGTACTTGTCCGGGCGGGCCGCCTGCTCGGCGGCCGACAGCCAGTTTCCCGGGTCCGACGGATCGGCGTCGCGGCCGTCGCCGTCGTTCGCATACTCGGTGTCGGAGACGAAGTCGTAGCCGGGAAGCAGGCGCGCGTTGAGCTCGGGATGCGACGTGATGCCTGAATCCAGCACCGCGACGACCGGCGCCGGCCCCGACACCGGAAGGCCACGGTTGCGCAGCCAAGCGGTCTCGAAGCCAGCGACACCGTGCTGGACGGCACCGTGGGCGAACAGCCACCACTGCTGATCGAACCTCGGGTCCGACGGACGCACCGCGAGTGGCTGCTCACGCCGTGGCATCCCGATGGAGCTGGCGTCGCGGTCGGCGCGGATGGACTGCTCCGAGACGCCTTTCCTTGCGATCCCGCCGGGCGTCGCAGCGTGGAACGCGGGCGCCGCGGTGTCGATACCGGCGCGTGTTGCCGGCAGGAGCAACGTGGCGGACGCACGCCCATCGCGCAGTGTGTCGCGAACGCCAGCGTGTGCCGAGCGGACCGAGGGCTCGAACGCCAGCGAAGCCGAGACGACCGCGAGGCCGAAAGTCCATCGCGAGAGCGAGCTCATGTGCCGGAGTGCGAATGCGTGGCCATGCGCGCAGCGTGAGCGCTGCAGTTGTCATCGTCGTGACGACGAGCCGGACGCGAGGTCCGTTCGGACTATGCGGCCGACGACGTGCGTTCAACCGGCCGTCACTTGCGCAGCCTACGCTCTGATCGAAAGGTAGCACCGCACACGTGTCGTGCTGCGGTGACGGGAGGTTCGTCGGCGCCGTCGTTTCGCCGCGGAGCCGATGAGAAGCAGTGGTCGTCGTCTCGACGGCCGGCGTCGTGGTGAGGGAGGTGGTTTAGGTGAGTCCGCTTCGTTGCGAGAGCGGGCCGCGCAACCCGGCTTCGTCCGGCGCCGACGCCCATGCGGATTCGTGGGTGCCGTCGGTGGCCCACGGCGCGACCGGGGGCGACGCGCAGGTGCGCCGCACCGAGGCGATCGTCCACCTCGTGGAGTCCGCGCCGCACATCAACCGCCGCCACCAGTTCTTCGTCTGGACGCAGGGGGCACTGCAGGTGCTGTTGCCGCACGAGGTGATGGTCTGTGCGGCCTACGACCGCCGGCTGCGCGCACTGGCCTTCGACGTCTTCAACCGCGTCGTCCTGCCCGACGACTGCCTGCGCGCGCTGCGCGAAGGCAGCGGCGCCTGGATGCGTTCGATCACCTCGGGATGGAGCGACCACGGCGGCCGTCCGCTGGCGTTCGATCTGTCGCGAATGCCCGAGCCGGCACTGCCCGTGGCCAGCCAGCCGCGCTCTCACTTGCCGTTCGAGGCGACCCTGGTGCACGGTTGTGCTCGCGCCGCGGACCCGTCCGAACTCGAGGCCCTGTTCGCGCTGCTCGGTGTGCCGCCGGGGAGCACGAGCGAGCGCCTGACGGCTTTCGACACGGTGCTTCCGCTGCTGTGCCACGCGTGGCTGCGCGTGCGTGCCAACGAGACCGCACTCGGACAGGCGGGCCCCGCCCACGCCCCGAGCGCCGGCGAGTGCGCAGCGCCGCCCGCGGCCGCGATCACGCAGCGCGAACGCCAGATCATGGCCTGGGTTCAGGCCGGCAAGAACAACCAGCAGATCGGCGAGCTGCTCGGCATCAGCGCGCTGACGGTCAAGAACCACCTGCAGCGGATCATGCGCAAGCTCGGGGCATCCAACCGGGCCCACGCGGTGTCGATCGCGATCTCCATGGGTTTGATTGAACCGCCCCGGGAATTGAGGAGGCTCCTTCGTTTGAGAAGATGGAGCCATCATGAGGAAGTCCCCGAAGTTTTCCCCGGAGGTCGTCGAGCGCGCGGTGCGCATGGTGTTCGAGGCCAAGGACCAGTACCCGTCGCAG
>CALIDR010000103.1 GCA_938022295.1 uncultured Burkholderiaceae bacterium | reverse complement strand
CGGCGCGACCAGGCGCGCCGCGTCACGATCCTGCTGCACAAGCCGGTGGGCTACGTCAGCGGCCAGGCCGAGGACGGCTACGAGCCGGCATCGGTGCTCGTGACGCCGGCCAACCGCTGGGCTGGCGATCCGACGCGCATCGCGTTCCACCCGGGGCACCTGCGCGGGCTCGCGCCGGCCGGGCGGCTCGACATCGACTCCACCGGCCTGCTCGTGCTGACGCAGGACGGGCGCGTGGCCAAGGCGCTGATCGGCGACGACTCGGCGATCGAGAAGGAGTACCTCGTGCGCGTCGAGGTCGCTGGCGGCGGCGCGGTGCCCGACGCGGCGCTCGAGCGCCTGCGCCACGGCCTGGAGCTCGACGGCCGGCCGCTGAAGCCGGCGCGCGTCAGCCGCGCCAACGAGGACCAGCTGCGCTTCGTGCTGCGCGAGGGGCGCAAGCGCCAGATCCGGCGCATGTGCGAGGCGGTGGGGCTGAAGGTCGTCGGGCTGAAACGCGTGCGCATCGGCCGCGTCCCGCTCGGCAAGCTGCCGCCGGGGCAGTGGCGTTACCTCGGGCCGTTCGAGCGGTTCTGACCACGCGGGCGGACGCGCGCGTCAGGCCTTGACGAGCTTGCCTGCGCTCCAGCGGTACCGCCCGACGACCGCCTTCGTCGGGCAGCAGCGGGCGTCGTTCGGGCCGAGCGTCTTCGCGTCGACGCGGATCACGCCGCGCTCGACGGCCACGCGTTCGACGATCCCGGTCAGGTCGGCCCGCCCGGCCGCGCGCCAGCGCGGCGGGCCGGCGAACACCGTGAGGCCCGAGTAGGCGAACGTCGGGCCGTAGAACGTCCACCAGAGCACCATCTCGGACCGGCCGTCGCCGTCGAGGTCGGCGGTGACGACGGCGCTCGCCTCGGCGTCGCCCTCGCCGGGCCTGGCGAGGCTCTTCAGGTGCTCGCGCACCGCGCGCTGCTGCCCGGCGTCGAGCGTGGCGAGTGGATCCGGCGTCGCGGCCTGCGCCCACGACAGCGCCGGCAGTGCGGCGGCCGCCAGGCCGAGCAGGCCCTGGCGACGGTTCACCGGCTGGCCGGGGCTTCGGCCGCGTTCGGGCGCAGCCTCGCCGCCGCGGCGTCGATCGCGCCGCTCAGTTCGGCATAGCTGGACAGCGCCGGGAACTGCGGGAACTGTGCCGCGATGGCCGGCGGCGGGTGGATCAGGAAACCGGCGTCGGCGGCGGCGAGCATCGCGGTGTCGTTGTACGAGTCGCCCGCGGCGATGACCTGGAAGTTCAGGCCCTTCAGCGCCTCGACGGCGCGCCGCTTCTGGTCGGGCTGGCGCAGCCGGTAGTCGGCGACGAAGCCGTCGGCGTCGACCTCGAGGCGGTGGCAGAACAGCGTCGGGCGGCCGAGCTGGCGCATCAGCGGGTCGGCGAACTCGTAGAACGTGTCCGACAGGATGATCACCTGGTAGCGCGCGCGCAGGTCGTCGAGGAAGTCCTTGGCCCCTTCCATCGGCGCCATGCCGCCGATCACGTCCTGGATGTCGGCGAGCTTCAGGCCGTGGCGGCGCAGCAGGTCGAGCCGGTAGCGCATCAGCCGGTCGTAGTCGGGCTCGTCGCGCGTCGTGCGCCGGAACGCGTCGATGCCGGTGCGTTCGGCGAACGCGATCCAGATCTCGGGGATCAGCACGCCTTCGAGGTCGAGGCAGACGACTTGCATCGGGGCTGGCGCGGCGTCGCGCCGCGAATGGGTTGGCAACCGGGCATGCTAGCGCAGCGGCCGCCGGACTGCGGCCGCGCCGCGCCGAAGGCGGCGCCGGCGCGGGTGCGCCGGCGCCGCGCGGTTGACCGCGCCGCGCCGCCGGCGTAGCGTGCGCTCCCCTGCCTGCCCGGAGCGACCCCCGATGCTGCGACTGACGATCAACGGCCGTGCGGCCACGGTCTCGATGCCGCCCGACACCCCGCTGCTGTGGGTGCTGCGCGACGAGCTCGGCATGACGGGCACCAAGTTCGGCTGCGGCATGGCGCTGTGCGGCGCCTGCACCGTGCACCTGGACGGCCAGCCGGTGCGCGCGTGCAGCACGCCGGTGCAGGCCGCCGCGGGCAAGCGGGTGACGACGATCGAGGGCGTCGGCCGCACGGCCGCCGGCCGCGCGGTGCAGGCGGCGTGGATCGCCCACGAGGTGCCGCAGTGCGGCTACTGCCAGTCGGGCCAGGTGATGAGCGCCTGCGCGCTGCTGGCGGCCAACCGCCGCCCGAGCGACGCCGACATCGACGCCGCGATGAGCGGCAACCTGTGCCGCTGCGGCGCCTACAACGAGATCCGCGCCGCGATCAAGACGGCGGCGCGCACCCTCGGGAGCGGCGCATGAACGGCGTCGCTTCCACCACCCGCCGCGGCTTCGTCGCCGGCAGCGCCGCCGCGCTGGTGCTCGGCTTCACCTGGGCGCCGGGCGGCCGCGCGTTCGCCGCCATCACAGCCGCACCGTTCAAGCCCAATGCGTGGCTGCGCATCACGCCCGACGACCGCGTCACCGTGGTCTGCGGCTCGGCCGAGATGGGCCAGGGTGTGCACACCGCGATCCCGATGCTCGTCGCCGAGGAGCTCGACGCCGACTGGAAGCAGGTCCGCGTCGAGCAGGCGCCGGTCGACCAGGCCTACCACAACCCGATGTTCGGCATGCAGGCCACCGGCGGCAGCACGACCGTGCGCGCGCACTGGCAGCCGGTGCGCGAGGCCGGCGCCGCCGCGCGGCAGATGCTCGTCGCCGCCGCCGCGGCGCGCTGGAACGTCGACCCTGCACGCTGCCGCACCGAGCGCGGCCACGTGATCCACCCCGACGGCCGCAAGCTGCGCTACGGCGCGCTGGTGGCCGACGCGGCCAGGCTCGCGCCGCCCGACAAGCCCGCGCTGAAGACGCCCGCCGAGTTCAGGCTGCTCGGCCGGCCGCTGCCGCGGCTGGACACGCCGGCCAAGGTCGACGGCAGCGCGAAGTACGGCATCGACGTCCAGCTGCCCGGCATGCTGGTGGCGGTGATGGCGCGTCAGCCGGCGCCCGGCGCCACGCCGCGACGTGTCGACGACGCGCGCGCGCGGGCGGTGCCCGGCGTCGTGCAGGTGATCACGATCCCGCACGGCGTGGCGGTGCTCGCCGACGCGAAGAAAGGCGGTTACTGGGCCGCCAAACGCGGCCGCGACGCGCTCGAGATCGACTGGGACCTCGGCGCGGCGGCCGACCTGTCGACGGCGAAGATCCACGCTCTGCTCGAAGACGGCGCGCGCGCCGGCGGCGCGGTCGGCCGCGACGACGGCAACCTGCGCGACGCGTTCGCCGCCAGCGCGAAGACGGTCGAGGCGCAGTACGAGGCGCCGTACCTCGCCCACGCGTGCATGGAGCCGCTGAACTGCACGGCGTGGGTGCGCGACGGCGAGGTCGAGATCTGGGCCGGCACGCAGAGCCAGGGCCCGGCGCAGGGCATCCTGGCCCAGGTGGCGTCTGTGACGCCGGCCAAGGTCCAGATCCACACGCTGCTGCTCGGCGGCGGGTTCGGGCGCCGCTTCGCGCCCGACTTCGTGATCGACGCGACGCTGCTCAGCCAGCGCGCGCAGGCGCCGGTCAAGCTCGTCTACAGCCGCGAGGACGACATGCGCGCCGGCTACTACCGCCCGGCGTCGGTCACGCGCTTCGAGGCCGCGCTCGACGCTGCCGGCCGGCCCGCCGCGCTGAAGGCCGTCGTCGCGTCGCCGTCGATCATGGCCGGCTCGGGCTTCATGAAGATCCCCGACAACGGCGTCGACACGTTCGCCGTCGAAGGCATCGCCGACGCGCCGTACGCGATCCCCGCCGTGCGCGTCGAGTACGCGCGCGTCGAGCCCGGGCCGCAGGTCTGGTTCTGGCGCTCGGTCGGGCATTCGCAGAACGCCTTCTTCATGGAGGGCTTCGTCGACGAGCTGGCCGCCGCCGCCGGCCGCGACCCGGTCGCGTTCCGGCGCGACCTGCTCGCCGAGCGGCCGCGCCACCGCCGCGTGCTCGAACTGGCCGCCGAGAAGGCCGGCTGGGGCACGCCGCTGCCGGCGGGCGTGGGCCGCGGCGTCGCGCTGGCCGAGAGCTTCGGCAGCATCGTCGCCGAAGTCGCCGAGGTCTCGGTCGGCGCCGACGGCCGGGTGCGCGTGCACCGCGTCGTCGCCGCGGTCGACTGCGGCTCGACGGTCAACCCGGCGATCATCGAGCGCCAGATCGCCGGCGGCATCGTCTACGGGCTGACGGCGGCGCTGTACGGCAAGGTCGAGTTCGCGAACGGCGCGGTGGTCACCGCCAACTTCGACACCTATCCGCTGCTGCGCATCGGCGAGATGCCGAAGGTCGAGGTCCACGTGGTGCCGAGCACCGAGCCGCCGGGCGGCATCGGCGAGCCCGGCACGCCGCCGATCGCGCCGGCGGTGGCCAACGCGATCCACGCGCTGACCGGCAAGCGGCTGCGCACGCTGCCGTTCGATGCCGCGGCGCTGCGCACGGCCTGAACGGCGCGAGGTTCAGCCCCGCCGGCCGGTGGCGACGTCGTGCAGCCAGCGCGGCGGCAGGTCGGTCATGAACGCGACCTGGTACGCCGCGCGCTCGAGGTCGGTCGCGTCGTCGGGCCAGTAGCGGCGCCGCTGCGCCGGGTCGCCCGCCAGGCGGTCGAGGAACTCGGCGCGGCGGCGCAGGCTCTGCCGCGCCTTCGTGCGATGGTCGACCGCCTGCCGCACCGGCCAACCGCCGATGAGATCCGCGCACGCATCGAGGAGGGCGTCGTCGGTGCTCAACGCTCGCCCCGCGGCGGCGCTGGCCCTGTTCACGGCCGCCGTCGCCGCCTCGCGCATCTGGCGTTGACGCGCCGTGCGCTGGGCGGCCACCACGCGTGTGCCGACGAGCGTCAGGCCCAGCGCGAGCACCAACGCGCCCGCGTTCATGCACGCCGGCCAGGCCGCAGGGCAGCGCGCCCCGAGCTGCAGCGTCGCCGCGAGCGCCGACAGCAGACCGAACAGCCACGCCGCGATCGACGCCGCGTAGATCAGGCCGACGCCGAGGCGATGATGCACCGGCCAGCGCAGCGCGCCGAGGTCCAGCGTCAGCCACGGCCGCGGCCGGTTCGCGAACGCACCGTCGGGCAGCCCCAGCTCGCGCTCGATCGCCGCCGCGCGGCCCACGAGTTCGTCGTAGAGCTGGTCGTTGCGCGCGTTGTAGGTCACCACCCCGAGCAGCACCGCGAGGCCCACGGCGCCGAGCGCGGCGCGGGTCACGGGGTCGGCCTTGTCGCTCGTGAAGACGCCGACCGCAGTGGCCAGCGGCACCAGCGCGAGCAGCTTGAAGCGGATGTCGGTCAGAAGGCGAAACGCGCCGCAGACTTCGCCGTACTCCCGCAGCAGCGCCTCGCAGCGCTGGCGGGCGGCTTCGTTCGGCGGCGCTGGGGTGGACATCGCGCGGCGCAGCTTGGGGAGGGCACGCCGTCAGTGCGTGCCCAGCACCTGCGGGTTGATCGGGGTCGGCGGCCGCCCGCCGGTGAGCGCCGCGATCAGGTTGTCGGCCGCCAGGTCGGCCATCGCGCGGCGCGTGGCCACGGTGGCGCTGGCGATGTGCGGCGTCAGCACGACGTTGGGCACCTCGAGCAGGCCGGGGTGCACGCTGGGCTCGCCCTCGAACACGTCGAGCGCGGCGGCGGCGATGCGCCGCTCGGCGAGTGCCCGCGCGAGCGCGGCGTCGTCGACGATGCCGCCGCGCGCGACGTTGGTCAGCGTCGCGGTGGGCTTCATCAGGCGCAGCTCGCGCTCGCCGACGATGTGGTGCGCAGCGGGCGAGTACGGCAGCACGAGCACGACGTGGTCGGCCTCGCGGAACAGCGTGTCCTTGTCGACCCAGCGCGCGCCGAGCGGCTGCTCGACCGCGGCGGGAAGCGGGCTGCGGTTGTGGTAGATCACCCGCATGCCGAAGCCGAGCGCCCCGCGCCGTGCGATGCCCTGGCCGATGCGGCCCATGCCGAGGACGCCGAGCGTGGCGCCGTGGACGTCGCTGCCGGTGAACATGTCGTAGCGCCACTTCGTCCACCGGCCCGAACGCAGGAAGCGTTCGCTCTCGGCCATGCGGCGCGCGGCGGCCATCATCAGCGCGAAGCCGAAATCGGCCGT
>CALIDR010000102.1 GCA_938022295.1 uncultured Burkholderiaceae bacterium | reverse complement strand
CGAGATCCTCGCCAACGCGGCGACGCAGGCGCGCGTGGTGCCGCTGGAGGAGGCGCAGAAGCTCGGCGCCGTGATGCTGTTCGGCGAGAAGTACGGCGAGACGGTGCGCGTGCTCGACATCGGCTCGAGCCGCGAGCTGTGTGGCGGCACGCACGTCGCGCGCACCGGCGACATCGGGCTGTTCAAGATCGTGATGGAAACCGGCATTGCCGCCGGCGTGCGGCGGGTGGAGGCCGTGACCGGCGACCAGGCGCTCGCGTACCTGCAGCGGCTCGAGGCGACGCTCGACGACGTGGCCAGCGCGCTGAAAGTCACGCCCGACGAGGCGCCGCAGCGCGTGGCCGCCGTGCTCGAGCAGGTCAGGGCGCTGGAGAAGGAGGTTGCCGCGCTGAAGGGCCGGCTCGCCTCGGCGCAGGGCGACGAACTCGTCGCGCGCGCGGTCGACGTCAAAGGCCTGAAGGTGCTCGCCGCGACGCTCGAAGGGGCCGACGCGAAGACGCTGCGCGAGACGCTCGACAAGCTCAAGGACAAGCTGAAGACGGCGGCGATCGTGCTCGCGACCGTCGACGGCGGCAAGGTGCAGCTCGCCGCCGGGGTGACGGCCGACAGCGTGGCCAAGGTGAAAGCCGGCGAGCTGGTGAACTTCGTCGCCCAGCAGGTCGGCGGCAAGGGCGGCGGCAAGCCCGACCTGGCGATGGCCGGCGGGACGGATGTCGCGGCGCTGCCGCGCGCGCTGGCGAGCGTGCAGGCCTGGGTCGCCGAGCGGGTGTGACGGCATCGAGCGGGGCCGCGTCGTGACACCGCCCTGCGGTAGGGGTACGCGTTGATGCGAGCCGCTGAAGGCGCCCCGCTGCACCTGCGCTACGGCGGCGATCGCGCGTTCCCGCCGTTCGAGATCCTCGACGGGAGCGGCCGGCCGCAGGGTCTTCAGATCGACCTGCTGCAGGCGTTGGCGCGCATCGGCGGCATCGAATGGAGCGTGCGGCTCGACGATTGGCGCAGCATCCAATCGGCGTTCGCGGCCGGCGAAGTCGACGTCATCGCCTTCGTCGAGACGCCCGAGCGGGCGCAGACCGCGCTGGTGACGCGTGCGTATGCCGCGGTGCCGTTCGTCGCCTTCGTACGTGCCGACGACGCGGCTCCGGTCGCGCTCCTCGACCTGGCGGATCGGCGCCTGGCCGTGCGCGACAGCGATCCTGCTCGCCATACCGCCGACATCCTGCGCCAGGCGCAAGCGGCGGCGGTGCTCGTCGAGGCGACGGCGCAGGAGGCCCTGCAGGCCGTGCGCGACGGACGCGCCGACGTGGCGCTGCTCGCGCGTCCGCACGCCCTCGCCGTTCGCGTCCCCGAAGGTCTGCGCAAGGCGGATCTCGAGTTGCCGTTGCAGCCCTACGTCCTCGCAGTCGCGCCCGGCCGCGAGGCCTTGCGCGAGCGGCTCGACGCCGCGCTCGCGACGCTAGAAGCCGACGGCACGCTCGGCGAGCTGCGGAGTCGCTGGCTCGACGTCGAAGCGGGCCGCGCGATGGCCGATCGCGATGCCGCGCAGCAGCAGCGGCAGCTGGCCTGGGTCGGTGCCGGCACCGCCGCGCTGATGGCCAGTGCAGCCTGGATCGTGGCGCGCCGCCGGTCGCTGGCACTCGCCGGCGAGCGCCAGCGGCGCGCCGCCGCCGAGCAGGAATTGGAGGCCGTGCGCGAACGGCTGGCGCTGGCTTTCGACCGGCATCCCGATCCGATGCTGCTCGCCGACCTCGCGGGGGGTGTCGTGGCCGACGCCAACGACGCATGGTGCGCGCTCGTCGACCAGCCACGCGAGCGGCTGCTCGGCACCGCGCTCGAAGACGTGTCCGGCTTCGACGACCGAGAGGAATTTCTGCGGACGCTGCAGCTGGCCGCGGCGCAGGGCCGGGTGGAAGGCGCGGCCCTGAAGGTGCGACGCGGCGATGCAGCACGCACCGTGCTGCTGGCGTGCGAACCTCTGCAGATCGCAAACCAAGCGCACGTGCTCGTGGTGCTGCGCGACGTGACCGATCTCGTGCGGGTCGAAACCGAACTGCGCGAGGGCCTGACGCAGCTCGAGGCTTCGCTGGCCGATGGCCGTCGCCATCTCGACGCCGCTCGAGGGGCGTTGTCGCGGGCGGAGCGGGATCGGCAGGCGTACGAGGGTCGTGTTGCGCTGGGCCTGCGCGACACGTCGCGGGTCCTGTACGGACTGGCAGAACGGTTGCGTGCCGAGCTGGAGGCCGGGCGGCTGGACGCGGTGCGCACGCACGCCGACAACCTCGTTGCCGCGTCGCGGCGCATGGACCGCATGGTCGCCGGGCTGGCGCACCTTGCGCACGTCGGCCGTGCGCCCCTGCGGCGCGAGCGAGTCGACATGACCTTCATCGTGCGGGGCGTGGTCCGCAGGCTGGAGAGCGCGCGTGCGCCGGCACCGGCGGTGGCGTGGCTGGTGGACGACCTGCCGGCGGCCGAGGCCGACCTGCAGCTCATCGCGACGCTTTGGCAGGAACTGCTCGACAACGCCTGAAAGTTCGTCCGGCCGGTGGCACGACCCCGCGTACGGGTCGATCACTTCGCGCGCGACGCGCGCCGCTGGTACCGGGTGACCGACAACGGTGTCGGCTTCGACGCCAGCGCCGTCGCCGATCCGTTCGCGCCGTTCCAGCGCCACCACACGGCGGCCGAAGGCGCCGGGTTCGGGCTGGGGCTTTGCACCGCATACCGCATCGTGCGCCGACACGACGGCGAAATGACCCTGCGCAGCACCGTCGGCGTGGGCACCGTGGTCGAGTTCACCCTCGACGGCAGGCCGGCGGCAGAGCCGGGGACTCTCGCGTGACCTTCAGCGCGGCGCCGGGGTGCGGCGCTGCATCTGCTCGCGCATCTGCTCGCACGCGTCGGGCTGCGGGGTGACCACCGCTGGCCGCCATTCGTCGGCCACCAGCCCGGCGACCGGCGTGCCGAACATCACGATGCGCACCGGAAGCTGCGGCGGCAGGTGCAGCGGCACGCCGCGGTCGCGCGAGGCGTGCTGCGCGCCGGTCAGCAGCAGCACGTCGTGCCCCGGCGCGGCCTCGGCGTGCGCCTGCGCGACGGTGGCCGCCATCGCGCGGTCGCGCGCAATCTGGATGCGCACCATGCCCGGCTCCTGGCTCGCCGGCAGCAGGCCGCAGTGGCCGTCGCGCACCTCGCGCGCGAGCAGCGCGCGCACGCCGTCGCCGACATGCGCGTCGAGCGCTTCGTCACGCATCGCGTCGCGCATCGCGCTGCGCGGCAGGTTGCCGCCGTGCACCGGCACCTGCGCGCGCACCGCGTTCATCACGACCGCCGCGTACGCCTCCCACGGCCAGCCGTTCCAGGCAAGCGCCTCGCGCACCTGCGCCTCGCTCGCGTCCGCGGGCATCGTGCGGGTGTCGCGGCCGCGATCGGCCATCTCGATCACGACGGCGGCGAGCGTGCCGGCCGCGGCGCGCTCGCGCACTTCGGCGGCGACCTGACGCTGCTGGTCGGGCTGGTCGTGCTGCTCGCCGAAGATCAGGACCGCCGCGTCGACGGCGCCGGCGGCGATCAGCAGGGTCGCCGCCACGAGGCGACGGGGCATGGACGGTGCGTGCTTCATCTTGGCAGCATAGCCCGGCCGAGGGCGACGAGCAGGGGAAGCCGCCGTTGGACATCACGCTGCGCCGCGCCCGGCCCGCCTGAGGCGGCGTGCGACACTGCAAGCCGTGGTCACCAAACCCGTCCCCCACAACACCGAAGCCGAGCTCGACGCGCTCGACGACGTCTGCGAGCGCCTGGCCGGGTTCGGCGCCGACGTCTCGCTGGAGTGGGTCGACGGCTTCATGACGGCGCTGATCGCCGGGCCGCGCGTGGTGCCGCCGAGCGAGTGGCTGCCGGCGATGTTCGGCGACGCGTTCGGCCGTGCTTTCGCCGACCCCGAAGACGTGCAGCGCGCGATGGGCGCGCTGATGGCGCGCTGGAACGTCGTCGCCCGCCAGCTCGACCCCGAAGCGCTTTACGAGGAACCCGACCGCCTGCGGCTCGCGCCGCTGATCGGCGAGATCGACGAGGAGGCGCGCGCCCGGCTGGCGGCCGAAGGCGCGATGAGCGAGGAGGAAATCGCGCAGCTGCCGCCCCCCGGCGCGGTCTGGGCCGAGGGCTTCCTCGAGGCGATGCGCGCGTTTCCCGGCGACTGGCCCGATGCGGACGACTCGACCGACGAAGGCCGCTTCTACGACGACTGCCTGATGGGCGTCATCGCGCTGCACCTCGGCGACGCCGACCTGGCGGACGACCTCCGCGCGCGATATCCGACGAAGACGCCGAGCCGCGACGAACTGATCGACGAAGCCTGCTTCTGCGTGCAGGACCTGCGCCTGTACTGGATCGACCACGCGCCGCGCCCGCAGCCGATCCGCGCCGCACCGAAGCCCGGGCGCAACGACCCCTGCCCGTGCGGCAGCGGCAAGAAGTACAAGAAGTGCTGTGGCGCGGCGGCGCCGCATTGACACGGCTCGCAGAGCTTCGCGGGCGAGTTGCAAAAGGGGAACGGTCGATATCGGCCCTTTGGGCGCGTTCGCGAAGGTCGGTTTGTTTCGGGCGATGTGCGGCGGTCGCGGCATCGCGCCAGGCGGCACCCGCTGCGGGCTCATAAGGCAACCTCACGCCCCATGAGGAGCGTCGAAGTGTCGCCACGCAGGGTTGTCCACGGCGGCGGTCGGTCGGCGCTTGCGACGACCCGACCGGCCGCCGCGGTGGGCAACCCGTGTTCAACGCGCAGCGCTTCGCGCCTCAGGGTCTTGACATCCCGCGGCATTGCCACCGAGGGTGTGCACCGACTTCCGTGCCCCTGCGGGAACTGCCTTGTGTGCTTGCCTTTGCAAGGCC
>CALIDR010000101.1 GCA_938022295.1 uncultured Burkholderiaceae bacterium | reverse complement strand
CCTGGCCGCGACGCGCTACGCCGAGCCGCCGCGCGGCGGCCCGGCGTCGCCGCCGAGCAGGACGTCGGCGCCGTAGAGCCGCGCCAGCTCGAGCAGCGGCGCCGGCACGCCTTCGATGCGCAGTGCGCGCCCGGCGCGCTGCGCGAGCCGCCGGGCCTCGAGCAGCACCGCGATCGCCGAGGTGTCGAACTGGCGCAGCGGCGACGCGTCGATCGTGACGTCGCCGCCGCCCGGCGCCATCCCCGCTTCGAGCGTCTTCAGCGTTGCCGTCGCCTCGCGGTGCGTCAGCGTGGCCGGCAGCGCGAGCGCCGCGCTCACGTGCGGGCGGCCTTGTTGCGCTCGGCCAGCCGGGCGATCAGGCCGTCGATGCCGACCTGCGAGATCTCCTGGTTGAAGCTGGTGCGGTACTGCTGCACGAGCCACACGCCGAGCACGTTGACGTCGTAGATCTTCCACTCGTCGCCGACCTTCTCGAGCCGGTAGTCGAGCTGGATCGGGTCGCCGCGGCCGCGCACGCGCGTCTGCACGACGACGTCGGTGTCGGTCGGCGCGGCGCGGAACGGCTCGAGCGACACCGTCTGGTCCTTCACCTCCGTCAGCGCGCCGGCGTAGGTGCGCACGAGCAGCGTCTTGAACTCGGCCTGCAGGCGCTCGCGCTGCTCGGGGGTGGCGCTGCGCCAGTGGCGGCCGACGGCCGAGGCCGTCATCTTCTGGAAGTTGACGTGCGGCATCACCTTGGTGTCGACGAGGTCGACGATGCGCGCGATGTTGCCGGCCTGGATCGCGGGGTCGGCCTTGACGCTCTCGATCACCTCCTGCGACAGCTTCAGGATCAGCGCGTCGGGCGCCGTCGCACGGGCGAACGAGGGCACTGCCGCGAGCAGCGACAGCGTGAACAGGGCGAGGAGCTTGCGGAGCATCGTCGTGGACCTCGGTTCGGGTGAAGGGCTGGATCGGGATGGCACTTGGACCCGGCGGCGGCGCGGGCGTTCAGCGCGGCGGCGACGCCGGGGCGCTCGGCGGCGAGCCGTTCTCGTAGTCGTCGTAGTCGAAGGGTTCGTCGTCCAGCGGCGGCGGGTTGCCGTCGTAGACCAGGTTGCGCCGGCGCGCGAGGTGCGCATCGCGCGTGAACTGGTAGCGGTCCAGCGCGATCGTGTCGAGCAGCTGGGTGGCGTCGAGCAGCGTGCTGCGCGTGTGGACGAACCCGAGCACGACGGTGCCCACGCGCGGCTCGCCGGCGGCGACGAGGCTCGCCGGCGTGACCTGCAGGTCCAGCGCGAGGCCGGCGGTGTCGCGCAGCGTCGACGGCCCGAGCAGCGGCAGCTCGACGTACGGGCCCGGGGGCATGCCCCAGCGACCGAGCGTCTGGCCGAAGTCCTCGCTGCGCCGGTCCAGCCCCGCCTCGCTGGCGATGTCGAGCAGCCCGCCGAGCCCGAAGCCGGTGTTGATGACGACCCGCATGCCCATGTGGAACGTGTCGTGCACCTTGCCCTGCAGCGCGTGGTTGACGACCGACCACGCGTCGCGGAAGTTGCCGAACACGTTGCCGATCCAGGTGCGCAGGATCTGCGGCACGTGGTCGCGGTAGACGGTGGCCACCGGCCGCACGACGGCCTCGTCGACGCGCTCGTTGAACGCGAACACGCGGCGGTTCCAGGCCTCCCACGGGTCGTGCGCCACCGGCGGGCCGGGCGGCGCGGTGGTCGCGCAGCCGGCGAGCACGGCGACGACCACCCCCGCGAGCAGCGCGCGGCGGCGCGGCGCGGCGCTCACGGCTGCCCCGTCGCCGGCGACCCGGCCTCGGCCGCGCGGTTGAACAGGAACTGGCCGATCAGGTTCTCCAGCACGACGGCGCCCTGCGTCTGCACGATGCGGTCGCCGGGCGCGAGGTCGCGCTCGTCGCCGCCCGGGTCGATGCCGACGAACTGGTCGCCGAGCAGCCCGGAGGTGAGGATCTTGGCCGCCGAGTCGCGCGGGAACTTGACGCGGCTGTCGATCGCGAGCGTGACGACGCCCTCGAACGTCTGCGGGTCCAGCGCGATCGACGTCACCCGGCCGACGGTGACGCCGGCGCTGCGCACCGGGGCGCGCGGCTTCAGGCCGCCGATGTTGTCGAAGCGCGCCTGCAGCGTGTAGGTGTCGCCCTGGCCGATGAAGGTGACCAGGTTGGCCGCCTGCAGCGACAGGAACACGAGCCCTACGAGGCCCAGCAGCACGAAGCCGCCGACCATCGTCTCGATGCCTTTCTTGCCCATCGGTCGCGATTCCGTGGTGGTTCAGGGGGTGGAGAACATCAGCGCCGTCAGGATGAAGTCCATCCCGAGCACCGCGAGCGACGAGATCACGACGGTGCGCGTCGTCGCGTAGGCCACGCCCTCGGGCGTGGCCTGCGTCTCGAAGCCCTGGTACAGCGCGACGGCGGTGCAGATGATGCCGAACACGAAGCTCTTGACGATGCCGTTGCCGACGTCGTCCCAGACGTCGACGCCGTTCTGCATCACCGACCAGAAGTTGCCCGCGTCGAGCCCGATCAGGCCGACCGCGACGAGCCAGGCGCCGAGGATGCCGACCGCCGAGAACAGGACGGCGAGGATCGGCATCGCGATCACGCCGGCGACGAAGCGCGGCGCGAGCACGCGCTCGCGCGGGTCGATGGCCATCATCTCCATCGCGTCGAGCTGCTCGCCGGCCTTCATCAGGCCGATCTCGGCGGTCAGCGACGTGCCGGCGCGGCCGGCGAACAGCAGCGCCGTGACCACCGGCCCGAGCTCGCGCACGAGCGAGAGGTTGACGATCAGGCCGAGCGACTCGGTCGCACCGTAGCGCACCAGCGCGTAGTACATCTGCAGCGCGAGCACGAAGCCCACCGCCAGTCCCGAGGCGAGGATGATCAGCAGCGACAGGTTGCCGATCGCGTGGACCTGCACGACGACGAGCCAGAACCGGCGCAGCGACGCCGGCAGCGCGCGCAGCAGGTCGACGAAGAAGAACGCGGCGTGGCCGAACGTGCGCAGCACGTGCAGCGTGCGCGCGCCGATCGCGTCGAGCAGGGCGACGAACGCGTTCACGGCGCGCGCTCCAGCCCGAGGTCCTGCGCCAGCGGCGGCGCCGGATAGTGGAACTTGACCGGCCCGTCGGGCTCGCCGCGCACGAACTGCCTGACCTCGGGGTCGGTCGAGGCCATCAGCTCGGCCGGCGTGCCCTGGGCGACGATGCGCCCGCCGGGTGCGGCCATCAGGATCACGTGGTCGCTGATCGCCATGCACTCGGGCACGTCGTGCGAGACGACGAGCGACGTCGCGCCGGTGGTGTCGTTGAGCTTGCGGATCAGGTTGGCCGCCACGCCCATCGAGATCAGGTCCAGCCCGGCGAACGGCTCGTCGTACATGATCAGCTCGGGGTCGAGCGCGATCGCGCGCGCCAGCGCGATGCGCCGCGCCATGCCGCCCGAGACCTCCGAGATGCGCAGCCCGGCCGCACCGCGCAGGCCCACCGCGTTGAGCTTCATCAGCACGATGTCGCGGATCAGGTCCTCCGACAGGTCGGTGTGCTCGCGCAGCGGGAAGGCGACGTTCTCGAACACCGACAGGTCGGTGAACAGGGCGCCGAACTGGAACAGCATGCCCAGCCGCCGGCGCAGCGCCTGCAGCTGCCGGCGGTTCTTCGCGTCGACGACTTCGCCGTCGAACACGACCCGGCCGCGGTTGACGCCGTAGATGCCGCCGATCAGGCGCAGCAGCGTCGTCTTGCCGCACCCCGAGCCGCCGAGGATCGCCGTTACCCGCCCGCGCGGAAAGCGCAGCGTGACGTCGTTCAGGATCAGACGGCTGGCGTCGTAGCCGAACGACACATGGTCGATCTCGATGAGGGTGTCGGACATCGGCCGGGATCGGGCGTCCAAGCGCCCCGGGGCGGGCGCCGGGCGGCGTCGCCGGTTCTTCTTGCGGGGAAGCCGTGGTGCGCGGCTTCCCGAGGACGAATTCATTGTGGCACGCCTGCGCCGGCGGCGCAGGCCTCGGCCGGTGCAACCCTGTGTGAGCGGACGCTTCGGCGCCGCGCCGTACGCGGCGCCGGCGCCTCAGCGCGGCAAGGCGCTGACGCCCATCAGGAACTCGTCGACGGCGCGCGCCGCCTGGCGCCCTTCGCGGATCGCCCACACGACGAGGCTCTGGCCGCGGCGCATGTCGCCGGCGGCGAAGACCTTCGGCACGTTCGTCGCGTAGCCGCCGGCGGCTTCCGTCGTCGCCTTCGCGTTGCCGCGCGGGTCCTTCTCGACGCCGAACGCGTCGAGCACCGTGCCGACCGGGCCGACGAAGCCCATCGCGAGCAGCACGAGGTCGGCCTTCCACTCCTTCTCGGTGCCGGGCACCTCGACCATCTTGCCGCCCTGCCACTGCACGTGCACCGTCTTCAGGCCGACGACGCGGCCCTTGTCCTTGCCGGTGCCGGCGACGAATTCCTTCGTCGCGATCGCGAACTCGCGCTGGCAGCCTTCCTCGTGGCTCGACGACGTGCGCAGCTTGTACGGCCAGTACGGCCAGGTCAGCGGCTTGTCCTCGTGCTCGGGCGGCATCGGCATCAGCTCGAACTGGGTGACGCTCGCCGCGCCGTGGCGGTTGCTCGTGCCGACGCAGTCGCTGCCGGTGTCGCCGCCGCCGATCACGATGACGTGCTTGCCGGTGGCCTTGATCTGGCCCTTGACCTTGTCGCCGGCCACGACCCTGTTCTGCTGCGGCAGGAACTCCATCGCGAAGTGGATGCCGTCGAGCTCGCGCCCGGGCACCGGCAGGTCGCGGCTCTGCTCGGCGCCGCCGGCGAGCAGCACGGCGTCGAAGTCGGCGAGCAGCCGCTGCGGACTCACCGTCTCCTTGGCCCAGTTGGTGACCTTGCTGCCCGCGGGCAGCGCGCCCACCAGCACGCCGGTGCGGAACGTGACGCCTTCGGCCTGCATCTGCTCGATGCGGCGGTCGATGTGCGTCTTCTCCATCTTGAAGTCGGGGATGCCGTAGCGCAGCAGGCCGCCGATGCGGTCGTTCTTCTCGAACACCGTCACGTCGTGGCCGGCGCGCGCGAGCTGCTGCGCCGCCGCGAGCCCCGCCGGCCCCGAGCCGACGACGGCGACCCTGCGGCCCGTCTTCGCCTTCGGCGGCAGCGGCCGCACCCAGCCCTCGGCCCACGCGCGGTCGATGATCGCGTGCTCGATGCTCTTGATGCCGACCGGGTCGTCGTTGACGTTGAGCGTGCACGCCGCCTCGCACGGCGCCGGGCACACGCGCCCGGTGAACTCGGGGAAGTTGTTCGTCGAGTGCAGGACGTCGATCGCGTGCTTCCAGTCGCCGCGGTACACCAGGTCGTTGAAGTCCGGGATGATGTTGTTCACCGGGCAGCCGCTGTTGCAGAACGGCGTGCCGCAGTCCATGCAGCGCGCGGCCTGCACCTTCGCCTCGGGCTCGGCGAGCCCGATCACGAACTCCTTCCACGTCTTCAGCCGCTGCGGCACCGGCTCGTAGCCTTCCTCGAGCCGCTCGTACTCCAGAAATCCGGTCACCTTGCCCATCGTCGTTCTCCTGCGGCCCGCGCCTCACTTCGCCGGCACGGCCTTCGTCTCGCTGCCCTTGGCCTTGGCGATCGTCGCCGCGGTCTCCTCGCGCGCGCCGAGTTCGGTCAGCGCGCGCTTGTACTCGTGCGGGAATACCTTGACGAACTTCGAGCGCTGCGTCGCCCAGTCGTCGAGGATCTCGCGCGCGCGCAGCGACCCGGTCCACTTGTGGTGGTCCTCGATCAGCTTCTTCAGCAGCGCCTCGTCGGTCTGGCCCTTGTGCAGCGGGCCGCCGGCGGCCTTCTGCTCGGCGGCGGGCAGCACCTTCTCGAGCGCGACCATGCTGGTGTTGCAGCGCCGGGCGAACTGGCCGTCCTCGTCGTAGACGTAGGCGATGCCGCCGCTCATGCCGGCGGCGAAGTTGCGCCCCGTCCTGCCGAGCACGGCGACCGTGCCGCCGGTCATGTACTCGCAGCCGTGGTCGCCCGTGCCCTCGACGACCGCGGTGGCGCCCGACAGCCGCACCGCGAAGCGCTCGCCGGCCACGCCGCGGAAGAACGCCTCGCCGCTCGTCGCGCCGTAGAGCACCGTGTTGCCGACGACGATGTTCTTCGTCGCGTCGCCGCGGAACTCGATCGACGGCCGGATCGCGATCCGCCCGCCCGACAGGCCCTTGCCGGTGTAGTCGTTGGCGTCGCCGATCAGGTACAGCGTGATGCCCGGGGCGAGGAAGGCGCCGAAGCTCTGGCCGCCGGTGCCCTCCATCTGGATGAAGATCGTGTGGTCGGGCAGCCCTTCCGGCCGGCGGCGCACCAGTTCGCCGGAGAGCATCGCGCCGACGCTGCGGTTGACGTTGCGCACCTCCTCCATGAACTGGACCTTCTCGCCGCGCTCGATCGCCGGGCGGCACTTCTCGATCAGCCGCACGTCGAGCGCGCGCTCGAGCCCGTGGTCCTGCGCCTCGCAGTGGCGGCGCGGCACGTCGGCCGGCACCTCGGGCTGGTGGAAGATGCGGCTGAAGTCGAGGCCGCGCGCCTTCCAGTGCGCGATGCCCTTCTTCGTGTCGAGCAGGTCCGAGCGGCCGATCAGGTCGTCGAACCTGCGGATGCCCAGCTGCGCCATGATCTGGCGCGCCTCCTCGGCGACGAAGAAGAAGTAGTTGACGACGTGCTCGGGCTTGCCGGCGAACTTGCGCCGCAGCACCGGGTCCTGCGTGGCGACCCCCACCGGGCAGGTGTTGAGGTGGCACTTGCGCATCATGATGCAGCCCTCGACGACGAGCGGCGCGGTCGAGACGCCGAACTCGTCGGCGCCGAGCAGCGCGCCGATCACGACGTCGCGCCCGGTCTTCATCTGCCCGTCGGCCTGCACGCGGATGCGCCCGCGCAGGCGGTTGAGCACCAGCGTCTGCTGCGTCTCCGCGAGGCCCAGCTCCCACGGCGTGCCGGCGTGCTTGATGCTGCTCCACGGCGACGCGCCGGTGCCGCCGTCGTGGCCGGCGATCACGACGTGGTCGGCCTTGCACTTGGCCACGCCGGCGGCCACGGTGCCGACGCCGACCTCGCTGACGAGCTTGACGCTCACCGACGCCCGCGGGTTCGCGTTCTTCAGGTCGTGGATCAGCTGCGCCAGGTCCTCGATCGAGTAGATGTCGTGGTGCGGCGGCGGGCTGATCAGGCCCACGCCCGGCACCGAGTAGCGCAGGAAGCCGATGTACTCGCTGACCTTGCCGCCGGGCAGCTGGCCGCCCTCGCCCGGCTTGGCGCCCTGCGCCATCTTGA
>CALIDR010000100.1 GCA_938022295.1 uncultured Burkholderiaceae bacterium | reverse complement strand
TCGCCGCTGTGGTCGCTGCTGATGTTCGACGCCTTCCTGCGGCAGGTGGTCGATGCCGAAGCGCCGACGCTCGACGCGCGCCGTGCGCCCGCGGAGGCGCTGGCGTGATGCTTCGGTGGTCGGTCAGTAGTGGTAGCGCAGCTGCGCGATCAGCAGCGCGCTGTCCGACACTTTGTAGACCATCCGGTGCTCGCTGGAGATCCGCCGCGACCAGTAGCCCGACAGCGCGTGCTTCAGCGGCTCGGGCTTGCCGATGCCCGCGAACGGCTCACGCTGCACGTCACGAATCAGTTCGTGGATGCGCTCGACCGTCTTGCGGTCGTGTTTGTGCCAGTACAGGTAGTCTTCCCAGGCCTGTTCGGCGAAGACGAGCTTCACGGCAGCAGTTCGCGCTCCACGCCGCGGCCGGCTTCGAGCTCGGCGATGGCCGCCAGCAGCCGCCGTGCATTTGCTGGGCTGCGCAGCAGGTGGGCGGTCTCCTCGAGCGCTTGGTAGTCCTCGAGCGAGAGCATCACGACCGACGGCTCGCCATGGCGCGTAATGATCAACGCCTCGTGATCGTTCGTCACACGGTCCATCACCGACGCGAGGTTGGCCCGCGCCGCGGAGTAGCTGATCACATTCATTCGAACGGGCTCCATATGCGTACATTCTATTGTACAGGGCTCGTGTGCTCGTTGCAGCGTGTCGCATCGGTGTGACGGCCCAGCCCGACCATGCGCATCCTCCACGTCCTCGACCACTCGATCCCGCTGCACAGCGGCTACACGTTCCGCACGCTCGCGATCCTGCGCGAGCAGCGCAAGCTCGGCTGGCAGACGTTCCACGTCACGAGCCCCAAGCACACCGCCACGCGCGACAGCGAGGAGACGGTCGACGGCTGGCACTTCTACCGCACGCTGGTGCCCGCCGGCGGCAAGAAGCTGCCCGGTTTCGGCGAGATCGAGTTGATGCGCCAGTTCGAGCGCCGCGTGCGCGCGGTGGCCGAGATGGTCGAGCCGCACGTCATCCACGCCCACTCGCCAGTGCTCGACGCGATACCGGCGCTGCGCGTGGGCAAGGAACTGGGCATCCCGGTGGTCTACGAAGTGCGCGCCTTCTGGGAAGACGCCGCCGTGGACCACGGCACCACGACGGAGGGCAGCCTGCGCTACCGGCTGTCGCAGCGGATGGAGACCTACGCGCTGCGCCGCGCGGCGCACGTGTTCACGATCTGCGAAGGGCTGCGCGGCGACATCGTCGGCCGCGGCATCGCGCCCGACAAGGTCACGGTGATCCCGAACGCGGTCGACATCGAGAAGTTCGAGCCGGGGGGCTCGCCCGACGAGGCGTTGAAGGCCGAACTGGGCCTCGGGGGCAGCACCGTCGTCGGCTTCATCGGCTCGTTCTATGCATACGAGGGGCTCGACTTGCTGCTGTCGGCGCTGCCCGGGCTGCTGGCCCAGCGCGCCGACGTGCGCGTGCTGCTGGTGGGCGGCGGGCCGCAGGACGAAGCGCTGAAGGCGCAGGCCAGGAGCCTCGGCGTGGCCGACAAGGTGGTCTTCACCGGCCGCGTGCCGCACCAGCAGGTGCAGCGCTACTACGACCTCGTCGACGTGCTCGCCTATCCCCGCCACTCGATGCGCCTGACCGAACTCGTCACGCCGCTCAAGCCGCTCGAGGCCATGGCGCAGGGGCGGCTGCTGGTGGCCAGCGACGTCGGGGGCCACAAGGAGCTGATCCGCGACGGCGAAACCGGCAAGCTGTTCCGGGCCGGTAGCGCCGACGCGCTCGCGCAGGCGGTGCTCGAACTGCTCGCGCAGCGCGAACGCTGGCCGGCGCTGCGCAGCGCCGGGCGGCGGTTCGTCGAACGCGAGCGCCACTGGGCGGGCAGCGTGGCCCGTTACAGGCCGGACTACGAACGGCTCGCTTCCCGCGTGGCGATCGATGCCTGAGTCTCGCACCGAGCGGCCGCATGTCGTCGTATTCAGCAGCCTGTTCCCCAACCGCTGCCAGCCGGGGGCAGGCTTGTTCATTCGCGAGCGCATGTTCCGCGTCGGCCGTCACCTGCCGCTGTGCGTCGTCTCCCCGGTGCCGTGGTTCCCGTTGCAGGGACTGCTGCGGCGCTGGCGCCCGGGCTTCAGGGCAGGGGCGCCGCGCCACGAGGTCCAGCAGGGCATCGACTGCTGGTTTCCCCGCTTCTTCTCGGTGCCGGGCATGCTGAAGGGATTCGACGGCCTGCTGATGGCGCTGGGTGCGTGGCCGCGGCTGCGACGGCTGAAGCGCGAGGGACGCCTGGACGTGATCGACGCGCACTTTGCTTACCCGGACGGGTATGCGGCCACGCTGCTGGGCCGCTGGCTCGGCGTACCGGTGACGGTCACGATGCGCGGCACCGAGGTGCGGCATGCCCGCGATCCATCTCTGGCGGGCAAGGTGGCGCGCGCGCTGCGGCGCGCGCGGCGTGTGTTCGCCGTTTCGGAGTCGCTGCGTCAGGTGGCGCTGGGGCTGGGCATCGTCGCCGACCACGTGCGCGTCGTGGCCAACGGCGTGGACGTCGACAAGTTCTCGCCGCTGCCCCAGCACGAGGCACGCGCGATGCTGAACCTGCCAGCCGAGGCGCGCGTGCTCGTCACCGTCGGTGCGCTCGTCGAGCGCAAGGGCTTCCACCGCGTCATCGAGCTGCTGCCGTCGCTGCGGGTGAAGCATCCGACGCTCGTCTACCTCGTCGTCGGCGGCGCCAGCCCCGAGGGCGACATCTCGCAGCGCCTGCGCCAGCAGGTGCGCGACCTCGGCCTCGACGACGTCGTGCGATTCCTCGGCCCGTTGCCTCCGGAACAGCTGCGCGTGCCGCTCTCGGCCGCCGACGTGTCGGTGCTCGCGACGAGCAACGAAGGCTGGGCCAACGTGCTGCTCGAGTCGTTCGCGTGCGGCCGCCCGGTGGTGGCGACCGACGTCGGGGGCAATGCCGAAGTCGTGTGCGACGGGCGGCTCGGCATCGTCGTGCCGTTCAGCGACGCGGCTGCGCTCGAACGCGCGCTCGACGACGCTCTGCGCAGGCAGTGGGATGCGGGGGCCATCCGCCGGCACGCCGAGGCGAACACGTGGGAGCTGCGCGTGCAGGTGCTCCTGGAGGAGTTCCGTTCGCTGGGCCGCGCTGCGCCCGGCGTCGAGCCGCAACGGCAGGCGACCCGAGCCTGAGCACCCAGCGCCACCGAAGAGCACGCATGCGCGACATCGCCCTGGCCATCGTCTTCTTCGGCCTGCTGCCGTTCGTCCTCAAGCGGCCGTTTCTCGGCATCTTGATGGCGGCGTGGCTCGGCTACATGAACCCGCACCGGCTGGCTTGGGGATTCATGCAGACGATGCCCGTGGTACAGCTGGTCGCCGTCACCACCCTCGTCGGCATGCTGATGTCGAAGGAAGCCAAGCGGATGATCTGGAGCCGCGAGGCCGTCGTGCTCGTGCTATTCGTCGGCTGGATGGGGGTGACGACGACGCAGGCGTTCTACCCGACATTGGCGATCCCGCAATATGAAAAGGTCATCAAGATCCAGATCCTGACCTTCATGGCGCTGCTGCTCTTGACCTCGCGAGAGCGCGTGCACGTGTTCGTCTGGGTCATCGCGATGTCGCTGGCTTTCTACGGCATAAAGGGGGGCATCTTCACGATCCTCAAGGGCGGCGTCCACCGGGTGCAGGGCCCCATGGGTACCTTCATCGGCGGCAACAACGAGATCGCGCTGGCCCTGGTGATGACGATCCCTTTGCTGCGCTACCTGCAGCTGCAGGCCTCACGCCGCATCGTGAGGATCTTCCTCGGCACGTCGATCCTGCTCACCGTGTTGGCGGCGATTGGCACCCAGTCGCGAGGCGCGCTGGTCGCCTTGAGCGTCACGGGGTTCATCTTCTGGCTCAAGAGCCGGCACAAGTTCGCCACCGCGCTGCTGGTTGCGATCGCGGCGGTGGCGGTGGTTCAGATCATGCCGCCCGCGTGGTACGAGCGCATGGCCACGATCAAGACGTACCAGGAGGACGGCTCGGCGCGCGGCCGCATCGACGCCTGGCTGGTGGCTTGGGAGATCGGCAAGGATCGCGTCACCGGGGGCGGATTCGAGACGTTCCAGCAGCCCACGTTCCGCCGCTATTCGCCGACCGGCGCCGATTCGCGCGACGTCCACAGCATCTACTTCGAGGTCCTGGGCGAGCACGGCTTCATCGGACTGTTCCTGTTCCTGACCCTGCTGGCCATGACGTGGCTGAAGTGCAGCGCGATCATCCGCGCCGGCAGGACGAACCCCGAACACCACTGGGCGCGCGACTTGGCCGCGATGATCCAGGTCAGCATGGTCAGCTACATGTCCGCCGGCACGTTCCTCGGGCTGGCGTACTTCGACTACATCTACCACCTGATCATCATCGTGGTCGTGGTCTATGCGCTGATCCAGTCGCCGCAGCCGTCCGGCAGCACTGCCCTGCCCTGGCCGAGCGGCGCGTTCAGGGCGGCGCTGGGCCTCGGATCGCAGCGTTAGGTCGATGCTGCTCCTCGAACTGGGGCCCCTTCTGCGGGCAACACGCCGGTCATGAAGGTTCCCGGGCTGCTGGCAGGGCGGGTGATCTACCCGCTGCAGGAACGTTCGCTTCGGCGGCCGACGTTCCAGTACCTGGCCGAAATCGAGCGCAGCCAGTGGCTGAGCCGATCCGAAGTGGAGGCGCTGCAACTCGCCAAGCTGCGTGCGCTGCTGGAGGTGGCCCACGCGAACTGCCCGTGGCATCGCCAGCGGCTGGACGAGGCGGGCCTGCACCCTGATCGATTGGACAGCCTCGACCATCTGCGCCGGCTGCCGGTCATGACGAAGGCCGACGCGGCGGTGAACGGCGACGCGATGGTCTGGCGCGGCGTGCCCGGCGGCGCGTTCCGCTACAACACCGGCGGCTCCAGCGGCCAGCCCCTGATCTTCTATTTCGGCCGCTGGCGACAGGCCTCCGACGCGGCCGGGCGGTTGCGCGCGCGGCGATGGTGGGGCGTCGAACCCGGCGACCCCGAGGCGTACTTGTGGGGCGCTCCGGTCGAGCTCGACAAGACCGACTGGGTCAAGACCGTGCGCGACCGGCTGATCAATCAGCTGGTGCTCAACGCGTTTGCGATGTCGCCCGCGCGCATGGACGCCTACCTCGATGCCCTTGAGGCGTGGAATCCCCGTTGCCTCTACGGCTACGCCAGCTCGGTCGCGCTGCTCGGAGCACACGCCCTCGAGCGCGGCAGGCGGCTTCGACTGCCGAAGCTGAAGGTGGTCTGCACCACCGGCGAGCCCCTGTATGCCCACCAGCGCGAGCTGATCGGGCGGGCGTTCGGCGCGCCGGTGGCCAACGAGTTTGGCAGCCGCGACATCGGCTTCACGGCACACGAAACGCCGCACGGCCAGATGCTGCTGATGAGCGAGAGCATCCTTCTCGAGGTGCTCGACGAGGAGGGCCGGCCGGCGCCTGCCGGCACCCTCGGCGAGGCGGTGATGACCGGCCTGTGTTCCGATGCCCAGCCGTTCATCCGCTACCGCACCGGAGACATGGTGCGCCTGAGCGACGAGCCCGACCGCGACGGCCGCGGTCTGCACGTGATCGCCGAAGTCGTCGGCCGCCGCACCGACTTCCTCGTCCGCGCCGACGGCACCATCATGCACGCGCTGGCGGGCATCTACGTGCTGCGGGCAGTCGAAGGGGTGGCCGAGTTCAAGCTCGTCCAGCACGACGTGCGCAACGTCGAGGTGCAGGTCGTGCCCGGTTCGCGCTGGTCGCCGACGGCGGTGCAGGCCATCGACGCCGGGCTGCGCCGGCGCCTCGGCGACGACGTGCGGGTGCACGTATGCGTCGTCGACGCGATCGCGCCAGAGGCCTCCGGCAAGCACCGCTACGTCGTCAGCCACGTGGCGCTGAGCGGCGGCCTGTCGCAGGCCGCCACGACCCATTGACATGACCGCACCACGGGACATGAACGTCATCGATCTCGTCCGCCTGCCGGCGCGCTACAAGCCGTGGCGGCCACGCCATTTGGGCCTGGTGTGGGACAGCGTGCGCGGCACGGCCGAGTCGCCGCAGCCGCACGAGGTCCACATCGCCGCCGCGATCGACTGGCTGTGCCGCGCGCAGGACGTGCGCGACGGCCAACCCGATGCCGGTGGCGTCTCCGCCGGCTGGAGCTTCGAGGACGGCTGGCTACCCAGCTATCCCGAAACCACCGGCTACATCGTCGAGACGTTCCTCGCCGCGGCGAACGTGCTGCGGCGATCGGAACTGGTCGACCGTGCACGGCGCATGATCGACTGGGAATTGTCGATCCAGCTGCCCGACGGCGCGTTTCCCGGCCATTTCGGCGAGCCGGGCAGTCGGCCGGTGATCTTCAACACCGGCCAGATCATGCACGGCATGGTCGCCGGCTACACCCAGCTCGGGCGGCGCGAGTGCCTCGACGCTGCCGTGCGGGCCGGCCACTGGCTGGCCGACCAGCAGGATGACGACGGCTGCTGGCGGCGCTTCGAGCATCACGACACGCCGCACGTCTACAACACGCGTGCCACGTGGGCGCTGCTCGCCACGGGCCTGATCGCGGGCGAGCGGCGCCTCGTGCAGGCCGCGCGGCGCAACCTCGACTGGGCGCTCACGCAGCAGACCTCGAGCGGCTGGTTCACGACCAACGCCTTCGTGCCGTGGCGATCCCCCTTCACGCATACGATCGCCTACGCGATCCGCGGACTCCTCGAATCGGGCGTGCTGCTCGGCGAGGAACGCTATCTGGATGCGGCACTGAAGGCCGGCCGCGGCATCGCGGCCAGGCAGCGCGCCGACGGCTGGCTCGCCGGCACCTACCGGGACGGCTGGGTGGCCGACGCGACCTACGCTTGCCTCACCGGCATTGCGCAGATGAGCCTGAACTGGACGCGCCTGGCCCAGGCCACGGGCGCCGCGGACCTGCGCGCGAACGCCCGCAGCGCGCTGGCATACCTGAAGACGACGCAGCGCCTGGACCACCCGGATCCTGCAGTGCGCGGCGGCATTGCCGGCTCGGCGCCGATCTGGGGCGACTACTCCCGCTTCGAGTACCCGAACTGGGCGGCCAAGTTCTTCGCCGACGCCCTGATGATGGACCTGCTCGACGTCTCGGTGCCGCCGGTGCCGTCCGTGCCCGAGGAGGCGCGCCATGGCTGAGGCAGCCGTGCCGCTGCGGGTCATGGTGCTGTGCGGCCGCAGCCCGCGGCACCTCTACGTGGCCAACGCGCTGTGTCGCGCTGGCGACGTCGTCGCGATCGTGCAGGAGACCGGCAGCGATTTCTCGTGGCAGAAGCTCGCCAAGACACTGCGCCCTGACAACTTCTGGCGCAAGGCGTGGCGCTGGCTGCGCGACCGCAGGCGCTACACCGGCGGCGGCGAGGCGAAGTTCTTCTTCGGCGACAGACCGCCGCGCCTGGACCGGCCGGAGCTCGTCCGCGAGGTGCCGCACATCAACCATCCGGACGTCGTCGCGCTTGCGCGCGAGCTGCAGCCCGACCTGATCGCCGTCTTTGGCACGTCGCTGATCCGCGGCGAGTTGCTGCGGATGGGGCGGCTGGGCATCGCCAACCTGCACGGCGGGCTGTCGCCCGAGTACCGCGGCGCCGACTGCACGTTCTGGGCGCTGTACAACGGCGAGCCCGAGAAGGTCGGCTGCACGCTGCACTGGATCGACGCCGGCATCGACACCGGCGGCCTGATCGCGCACGTCAGCCCCGAGGTGCGGCCCGACGACGACGAACTGCGGCTCTTCTGGCGCGCCGTGATGACGAGCGCCGATGCCTACGCCGAGCTGCTGCGCCGCCTCGCGGCTGGCGAGCGTTTCGGCCAGCGCCAGCCGCACAAGGGGCGCCTGTACCAGGTCAAGCAGCGCGGTCTGCGGCACGAGCGCGTCGTCGGCCGGCGTCTGCGCGGCGGTTTGCTGAAACATCTGGCGCTCGGCGTGCGCGTGCGCTGGTATCCGGCGCCGTCCGAGCCGGCGACGGGCTCCGCAGAAGCGCGGGACCGCGTGGCGGCCAGCATCGCGGGTCCCTGAGGCGCCTCGCATGTTGCCGGATCCGGTGCTGTCGTCCGTTGCGTGGCTGGCCGCGCTGTGGGTGGGTGGACTCGCCGCGATCGCGATCGTCCACCGCCGGACCCTGGCGGCGCTGTGGCGCGAGCCGGTATTCCGGTCCCCGGTGCTGGTGCTCGAAAGCGACGACTGGGGCGCCGGCCCGCTCGTTCAGGCGCTGGCGCTCGGCGAGATCGCGCAGGTGCTCTCCCGCCACCGCGACGCCGCTGGGCGGCCGGCCGCAATGAGCCTCGCGCTGGTGCTGGCCGTACCCGACGGCGATGCCATCCGGACCGTGGGGCGGTACGCGCGCGTGTGTCTGGACGATGCCCGCCTCGGCCCCGTGCTCGCCGCGCTGCGCCATGGGCAGCGCCTCGGCGTCTTCGCCTTGCAGCTGCACGGCATGGAGCACTACTGGCCGGCGACGCTGATGGCCAGCGACGACGCGAACGTGCAGTCCTGGCTGCGGCGGCCGCCGCCGGCCGCAACCGAAGCGCTGCTGCCCGCGCACCTGCAGAGCCGCTGGGTCGACGCGCGCGCGCTGCCTTCCGCGCCGCATGCCGCCAACGCCATCGAGGCGGCCGTGGCCGAGGAGGTCGCTGCATTCACGCGCATCTTCGGCGCCCCCCCCGACGTCGTCGTGCCACCGACCTTCGTGTGGACGCGCGACGTGGAGCAGGCGTGGGCGCGGCATGGCTTACGCTGCGTCGTGACGCCCGGCTGGCGGTACACGGTGCGCGACGCCACCGGTGCCGCCGCCGGCGACGAGGGCCCGATCGCCAACGGCGACCGCTGCAGCGACATCGTCTACACGGCGCGCAGCGACTACTTCGAGCCGCTGCTCGGCCGCGACGCCCGCCACGCGCTGCGTGCGCTGGCCCTGGCCACCGCCCAGGGCCGGCCCTGCGTGCTGGAGAACCACCGCGACAACTTCATCGTCGACGACGCGCAGGCGCGTGCTCGTCACTTGCACGAACTTGACGTGCTGTGCCACGAGGCTTTGCGGCTGCATCCCGGCCTGCGTTTCCTGTCGACGGGCGACCTCGCGCGGGTGCTGCGCGAGCGCAACCCCGCCTGGCTCGCGCTGGCGTGGCGCGAGCGGCTGCCGGCCGTGTGGGCGCGCCTGCGCTCGAGCGGGCGACTGTGGACGTTGGCGAAGCTGTCGGGCGTGGCCGCCGTCGGGCAGACCGTGGTCCGCGCGCTCGGCCGGCCGCCGTTGGCCACGGCAGGGGTGGCCCATGGGTGACGACTTGCCCCACCTCCGGCGAGCGCCGGCATGGGACGTGACGTGACGCCGTCCCGGCCCCTGAGCCTGCTGATGATCACCGAGTTGTTCCTGCCGACCAAGGGCGGGACGGCGGTGTCGTTCGACGATGATTTCAGCCGCCTCGGCGGCAAGTCGGTGCACATCGTGACGGCGGCCGTCCCGGGCGACGCCGAGTTCGACCGCACCCACCCCAACACGATCCATCGGCTGGTGCTCGAACGCACGCCGTGGCTGCGCCCCGAGTCGCTGCTCATCTACGCGCGGCTGCTGGGGCGCTCGCTGCGCCTGGCCTTGTCGCATCGTTTCGAAGGCGTCTTCGCCGGGCGCGCGTTGCCCGAGGGGCTCGTGGCCTGGGCCGTCGGCCGGTTGCGGCGCGCGAAGGTGCTGATCTACGCCCACGGCGAGGAGCTCACCGGCTGGGGACGCGGCCGCAAGTTCCAGGCGATGTGCTTCGCACTGCGCCGTGCGGACCACGTCCTGGCCAACAGCGACTTCACGCGCGACACGCTGATCTCGCTCATCGGCGTGCGCCCGCAGCGCATCGTGATGACCTATCCGACGGTCGACGTCGAGCGCTACCGCCCCGGCCTGCCGTTCGCCGACCTGCGCCAGGGCATCGGCCTGCGCGACGACCAGCCGCTGGTGCTTTCCGTGGGCCGCCTTCAGCGCCGCAAGGGGTTCGACCAGGTCGTGCGCTCGCTGCCGGGGCTGGTCGCACGCGGCATCGACGTGCACTACGCCATCGTCGGCATCGGTGACGACCGCGACTACCTGCTGGGGCTGGCGCGCGAGCACGGCGTGAGCGACCGCCTGCACCTGCTCGGCCACGTGCCCCCCGCCGACCTGCCGCGCTGGTACAACGCCTGCGACCTGTTCGTGATGCCCAACCGCGACATCGAGGGCGACACCGAGGGCTTCGGCCTGGTCTTCATGGAGGCCAACGCCTGCGGCAAGCCGGTGATCGCCGGCCGGGCGGGCGGCACGGGCTCGGCGGTCGAGGACGGGCTCAACGGTCTGCGTGTCGACGGCGAGTCCGTGGCCGCCGTCGAAGACGCCATTGCACGGCTGCTGCAACATCCGCAGCAGGCGCGTCGATTGGGCGACGCCGGACGCCATCGCACGGCCAGCCGCTTCACGTCGGACCAGCGCGCGGAGCTGATCCGGCGCTTGATCACGGAACCGGCGCCGGCCCGCGATCGCGACGGTGCGGCTTCCGACGCCCGGACCGGCGCAAGCTCCAGCGGCCCCGGATCCGCGGTCCGGCTGCGATTCCGGGTGCTGATGTACACGGCGTACCTGCCTCCTCAGTACAGCGGTGCGGCGCTGCAGGCGCTGACACTGGCTGCCGCGCTGCGCCGGCGTGGCCATCACGTGGAGTTCGTGACCAACCGCTGGCCCGGCCTGCCGGACATGGCCGTGATCGACGGCTTTCCCGTGCAGCGCCTGGAGCCGGGGCGCCTGCGCAAGCACCGCGAGTTCCGGCTCTGGTTCCATCTCGCACGCTATGCCTGGGCACGGCGGCGCGACTTCGACATCCTCCACAGCCACGGCGCCTATTACACCCACGCCTTCGTCGGCCCGCTGGCGCGCACCATCGGGATGCGATCGCTCGTCAAGGCCAGCCTGGCGCGCGACGACCTGCTCGACCTGTCGCGGCCGGTCAGCGGCACCATCCACCGCATGATGCTGCGCTGGGTCGACGCTTACGTCGGCACCAGCCGGGACCTCGTCGAGGAGTTCCGGGCCGGCGGCTTGGCGCCCGAACGCGTGCACCACATCCCGAACGGCGTGGACGCGCAGCGGTTCCGGCCCCTGCCGGCGGCGGAGGTGCCGGCGCTGAGGACGGCCATTGGACTGCCGACGGACCGCAGGATCGCGCTCTACGTGGGGGTGCTCGACCAACGCAAGAACATCCGCTGGCTGGCCGAGGAGTGGGTCCGCGAGCGGGGCTTCGGCACCGGGGCGCTGCTGCTGGCCGTCGGCCCGCAGGCGCGCGACGACGTGGGCGGCGCACTGCGGGCCCACCTGGCGGACCTGGCACGGGAGCATCCCCAGTGGTTCTCGCTGCGGGACTTCGACGCCAACGTCACGCTGCATTACCAGGCCGCCGACCTGCTGATCCTGGCGTCGTATCGGGAGGGTCTGCCCAACGTCGTGCTCGAGGCGATGGCCAGCGGGCTGCCATGCGTCGCGGCGCGCACCAGCGGCAGCCGTGAGCTGATCGCCGACGGCTTCACCGGACGGACCTACGAGCCCGACGACGCGCAGGCGCTGGCCGCGGCCGTACGGCAGTGCCTGGGCCCCGAGGGGCGGGCCATGGGCGCCCGCGCACGCCGGGCCGCCGAGGACAAATACGCCATCGAGCGCGTGGCGGAGCAGTACGAAGCGCTCTATTCCCGGATACTGGAAAGCCGTCGATGAGCCGGCTGCGCATGCGTGGCGGCACGCCGACGTCCCGGTACACGAACCTGCCTGGCACGACATGATCATCCGCGCGCGCGCACCCCTGAGACTGGGCCTGGGCGGCGGTGGCACCGACGTGTCGCCGTACTGCGACCAGTTCGGCGGCCTCGTGCTCAACGCCACGATCGACAAGTACGCTTACGCGGTGCTCGAGCCCCGCCAGGCCGACGAGGGGGTCGAATTCAGCGCGGCGGACAAGCAGCAGTCGTGGGCCGGGGAGGCGGCACCGGCGCTGCCGCTCGACGGCCAGCTCGACCTGCACAAGGGCGTCTACAACCGCATCGTGCGCGAGTTCAACGGCGGCCAGCCCCTGCCGCTGCGCCTGACGACGCACACAGATGCGCCGCCCGGCTCGGGCCTCGGGTCGTCGTCGACACTGGTCGTGGCGATGATCAAGGCCTTCGTCGAGTGGCTCAACCTGCCGCTCGGGGAATACGACATCGCGCGCCTGGCGTTCGAGGTCGAGCGCCAGGAGGTGGGCCTGTCGGGCGGCCGGCAGGACCAGTACGCGGCGACCTTCGGCGGCTTCAACTTCATGGAGTTCCACCCCCAGGAGCGCGTCGTCGTCAATCCGCTGCGGGTGAAGAACTGGATCGTCTCCGAGCTCGAGGCGTCGCTGCTGCTGTACTTCGGCGGCGTCTCGCGCGACTCGGCGCGCATCATCGACGAGCAGACGAGCAACGTGAAGGCGAAGGCGGCCGGTGCGATCGATGCGATGCACGCGCTGAAGCAGGAAGCCGTCGCGATGAAGGAGTGCCTGCTCAAGGGCGACTTCGACGGCCTCGTCGAATCGATGAACGCCGGCTGGCAGGCCAAGAAGCGCATGGCCAGCAGCATCTCGAACCCGCAGATCGAGGCCTGCTACGAACTCGCGAAGCAGGCCGGCATGCGCGCCGGCAAGATCTCCGGCGCTGGCGGCGGCGGCTTCATGATGCTGCTGGTGGACCCGGTGCGGCGCATGGACGTGATCCGTGCGCTGTCGGCCACGCAAGGCCAGATCTACAACTGCCACTTCACCGAGATCGGGACCCAGGGATGGAAGATCTTCTGAAGCCCGCCGACGTCGCGGCGCAGCTGCAAGAGACGGCGCGCAACCTTCAGGCGATGAGCGAGGACCGCGAGCTTCACGCGGCCGTCGCCCGCGTCGCGCAGGCGTGCGTCATGGCGCTGCACGCCGGCGGCAAGATCCTGTTCGCCGGCAACGGCGGCAGCGCCGCCGATGCGCAGCACCTGGCCGGCGAACTGGTCAGCCGCTTCAACTACGACCGCCCGGGCCTGGCCGCCTTCGCGCTGACGACCGACACCTCGGTGCTGACCGCGATCGGCAACGACTACGGCTACGAACGGCTGTTCGCGCGCCAGGTCGAGGCCGTGGGCCGGGCAGGCGACGTGCTGATCGCGATCTCGACGTCCGGCCGCTCGCCGAACATCCTCGAGGCGCTGCGCGTGGCGCGCGCGCGGGGCCTGGTGACGGTCGGCATGACGGGTCGCGGCGGCGGCCGCCTGCCCGAGCTGTGCGACCACGTGCTGCGCACCCCGTCGGACGCGACGCCGCGCATCCAGGAAGGCCACATCGCGATCGGCCATACGATCTGCTGCCTGATCGAGCAGCAGATCTTCCCGCGCGAGAGCGCGCCCGCCGCGGCCGGCTAGATGCAGGCCATCGTCCTGGCCGGCGGTCTCGGCACCCGCCTGCGCGGCGCGGTGCCCGATCTGCCCAAGCCGATGGCGCCGGTGGCCGGCCGCCCTTTCCTCGCCTGGGTGCTGGACCCGCTCGTCGACGCGGGCTTCGAGCGGGTCGTGCTCGCCGTCGGCTACCGTCACGAAGCGATTCGCGACCACTTCGGCACCATATATCGAGGTCTGCCGGTGGCCTACTCGGTCGAGGACCGGCCGCTCGGCACGGGCGGCGCGATCCGGCTCGCCGCCGAGGACCTGCCCGACACCCCGTTCTTCGTGCTCAACGGCGACACGTTCGTCGAGCTCGACTACGCGGCGATGCACGCCGCTCACGTGCAAGGCGCCGAGCGGATGAGCATCGCCGTCTGCCGGGTCACCGACACGGGCCGCTACGGGGCGCTCGACATCGACGGCGGCCACGTGCGCGGCTTCCACGAAAAAGGGCGTGGCGGGCCGGGCATGATCAACGCCGGGACCTACCTGTTGTCGCCGGAAGTCCTGCGGCACGTTCCGCCGGGCGAGGCGTTCTCGTTCGAACAGCAGGTGCTCGTGCCGATGGTGCAGGCGCTGCGGCCCGCCGCGTTCGAATTGCGGGGTCTCTTCGTCGACATCGGCGTCCCCGAGGACTATGCGCGCGCCCAGCACCTCTTCGCGGCACGGAGCGCCGAGCCGTGATCACGGCCAGCCAACGTCGGGCACTGTTCCTCGACCGCGACGGGGTCGTCAACGTCGAGAAGAACTACGTCTACTGCATCGAGGACTTCGAGTTCGTCCCCGGCATCTTCGAACTGTGCACCTGTGCCCGCGACCTCGGCTTCGTGCCGGTGGTCGTCACGAACCAGGCCGGCATCGGCCGCGGTTTCTACTCCGAGGAGGACTTTCAGCGCCTGACGGCCTGGATGTGCGGCGAGTTCCGCGCCCGCGGCATCGAGATCGCCCGCGTCTACCACTGCCCGTACCACCCGACGGCCGGCATCGGTGAGTACCGCCGCGAGTCGTTCGACCGCAAGCCGAATCCCGGCATGTTCCTGAAGGCACGCGACGAACTGGGGCTCGACATGCCGGCAAGCGTTCTGGTCGGCGACAAGGATTCCGACATCGAGGCGGGGCGAGCCGCGGGCGTCGGAACGCTGATCCGGCTGGCCGCCGATCCCGTCCCGGGTGATCGCACTGGCAAAGACGACGTGCTGGTACTGGACTCCCTGGAGGCAGTGCGCGATTGGCTGTGCCGCTGGTTCGCTTTTCCCTGCGAGGTCCGCCAGCCGTGAGCGGCATCTCTGGGCCCGCGGAACGACCCGTAGATCGCGGCGAGAGGGGCGTTGATGGCTGGGCGTATGCAGTCCTCGGCCTAGCCGTCGCCGTCGCATACGGCGCGGTGTGGACGCGCGGAGTGCAGGGCGATGACCTGTGCATGTGCGAACTCGCCAACACCCGCGGCTACTGGGACGCGGTGTGGTTCTGGCTCGAGAAGTGGAACAGCCGTCTCTTCCTGGCGCTGACTCAGCTCGGCAGCTACCGGCTGCCGTGGTTCGCTTCCCCGTTGGAAGCGCCGTGGTTCATCCTGCACGCGGCGGTCGTGATCGCCCACCTGGCCGTGTGTTCCCTGCTGTTCACCTGGCTCACCCGGGCCGGCATCAGGCCGGCGATCGCACTCGCCGCGTCTCTCTTCATGGCCGTCCACCCGGTGACCTTCGAGTCGGTCATGTGGTTGGCCGCGGCGTACGGGTACGTCTTCGGGACGTTGCTGACGATGCTGGCGGTGCAGGCGTACCTCGCGTTCGAGCGAAGTGGGCGCAGGACGTGGCTGGCCATGGCCGCCTTGCTGGCCTTGGCGGCCAGCGTCGGC
>CALIDR010000099.1 GCA_938022295.1 uncultured Burkholderiaceae bacterium | reverse complement strand
CGCGCACCCGCGATCGGCGTCGAGGCCCGACGGCACGTCCACCGCCAGCCGCGGCGCCGGCACCGCGTTGAAGGCGTCGATCGCCGCCGCGAGCGCGCCTTGCGGCGCGCGCGCGAGGCCGATGCCGAGCAGCGCGTCGATCGCGAGGTCGCACGGCGGTGGGCTCGGCGGCACGGTGGCGTCGATCGCCACGCCGGCGTCGCGCGCGCGCTGCAGCGCCGCCGCGGCGTCGGCGCCCTGGCGGGCGGGGTCGGCGAGCAGGTGCACCGTGACCTCGGCCCCCGCAGCGCGCAGCAGCGCCGCCGCCTCCAGACTGTCGCCGCCGTTGTTGCCTGGCCCCGCGAGCACCCAGACACGCCTGGCGTGCGGCTGCAGCGCCAGCGCGAGCTTGGCGGTGGCCAGCCCCGCGCGGCGCATCAGCGCGCCCGGTGCCGCGGTGGCGAGCGCGCGCGCCTCGATGCGCCGCGTCGCGGCGACGTCGTGCAGCGCCTCGCGGGGCCCGGTGGCGTCGATCGGATCGATCATCGCCGGCAGGCTAGCCGATGCGCCGGCCCGCTGCAAATGGCTCGCCGCCTGCGTGATCGGGCCGGGGACGCCCTGCGAAGCGCGCGCCGCCGGCCGGCGGCCGAGCCGACGGGCGCCGATGGTAGACTTCGAGAGTTTTCGCCGACGCCCGCCAGCGGGCACGCGCGACGAACGCAACCGCGAGCCCGGGCGCCGAAAGGTGTCGCGCCGCGACGCAGGGGCCCCACGGCCGCTGCCGCCGCGATCGAGCCCGGGCTTCAGACCCAACCTTCGGAGTCTCCCCATGACCGTCAGCATGCGTGAAATGCTGGAAGCCGGTGTCCATTTCGGGCACCAGACGCGCTTCTGGAACCCCAAGATGGCCCCGTACATCTACGGCCATCGCAACAAGATCCACATCGTCAACCTCGAGAAGACGCAGCCGCTGTTCGAGGAAGCGCTGAAGTTCGTGCGCCAGCTCAGCAGCCGGCGCGGCACGATCCTGATGATCGGCACCAAGCGGCAGGCGCGCGAGGTGATCGCCCAGGAGGCCAAGCGCTGCGGCATGCCCTACGTCGACCAGCGCTGGCTCGGCGGCATGCTGACGAACTTCAAGACCGTCAAGGGCTCGCTGAAGAAGCTCAAGGAGATGCAGGCCCAGGCCGAGGCCGGCACCGAGCAGATGACGAAGAAGGAGGCCCTGCTGTTCCAGCGCGAGCTGTCCAAGCTCGAGAAGGACATCGGCGGCATCCAGGACATGAACGCGCTGCCCGACGCGCTGTTCGTGATCGACGTCGGCTACCACAAGATCGCGGTGGCCGAGGCCAAGAAGCTCGGCATCCCGGTGATCGGCGTCGTCGACACCAACCACTCGCCCGACGGCATCGACTACGTGATCCCGGGCAACGACGACTCGGCCAAGGCGGTGGCGCTGTACGCGCGCGCGGTGGCCGACGCCGTGCTCGAGGGCAAGGCCAACGCGACGGCCGAGATCGTGCAGTCGGCCGCCGGCGGCGACGAGTTCGTCGAGATCAGCGAAGACGCGTAAGGCGCGCGCCGGGCCCCGCGCCCGGCCCGCACGCCGTCCGGGGGGCCTCGCGCCCCCTTCGTACAGATTGGAGTTCACAGCAATGCCCGCAATCACCGCAAGCATGGTCGCCGAGCTGCGCGCCAAGACCGACGCCCCGATGATGGAGTGCAAGAAGGCGCTCACCGAAGCCGACGGCGACATGGCGCGCGCCGAGGAGATCCTGCGCGTCAAGCTCGGCAACAAGGCCGGCAAGGCGGCCTCGCGCATCACCGCCGAGGGCGTCGTCGCGGCTTCGGTGGCCGGCACCACCGGCGCTCTCGTCGAGGTCAACTGCGAGACCGACTTCGTCTCGAAGAACGAGTCGTTCCTCGCCTTCGCGAAGGCCTGTGCCGAGCTGGTCGCCCAGCACGCGCCGGCCGATGTCGCCGCGCTGTCGGCGCTGCCGCTGGCCCAGGACGGCTTCGGCCCGACGGTGGAGGACGTTCGCAAGGGGCTGATCGGCAAGATCGGCGAGAACATGACGATCCGGCGCTTCCGCCGCCACGCCGGCGGCGGCAAGCTCGCGCACTACCTGCACGGCACGCGCATCGGCGTGATCGTCGAGTTCGACGGCGACGACGTCGCGGCCAAGGACGTCGCGATGCACGTCGCGGCGATGAAGCCCGCCGCGCTGTCGGCGGCCCAGGTGCCCGCCGAGCTGGTCGAGAAGGAGCGCCGCATCGCCGCCGAGAAGGCTGCCGAGTCCGGCAAGCCGGCCGACATCGTCGCCAAGATGGTCGACGGCGCGGTGCAGAAGTTCCTGAAGGAGGTCGCGCTGCTCGACCAGGTCTTCGTCAAGGCCGCCGACGGCAAGCAGACGGTGGGCGCGATGCTGAAGGACAAGGGCACGAGCGTGAAGGATTTCACGCTCTTCGTCGTCGGCGAAGGCATCGAGAAGAAGGCCGACGACTTCGCCGCCGAGGTGGCGGCGCAGGTCGCGGCGGCCAAGGGTTCCTGACCTTCGCGGCCGTACACTAGCGCGCGATGCAGCACGAGGGAAGCGCCGGATGCCGGCCTACGAGCGGATCCTGCTGAAGCTGTCCGGCGAGGCCCTGATGGGCGACGACGCCTACGGCATCAACCGGGCGACGATCGTGCGCATCGTGCGCGAGGTGCAGGACGTCACGCGCCTGGGCTGCGAGGTGGCGGTCGTGATCGGCGGCGGCAACATCTTCCGCGGCGTGGCCGGCGGCTCGGTGGGCATGGACCGCGCGACCGCCGACTACATGGGCATGCTCGCCACCGTGATGAACGCGCTGGCGCTGGCCGACACGATGCGCCAGGAGGGCATGACGGCGCGCGTGATGAGCGCGATCGCGATCGAGCAGGTCGTCGAACCCTACGTGCGGCCGAAGGCGCTGCAGTACCTGGAAGAGGGCAAGGTCGTCGTCTTCGCCGCCGGCACCGGCAACCCGTTCTTCACCACCGACACCGCCGCCGCGCTGCGCGGCGCCGAGATCGGCGCCGAGATCGTGCTCAAGGCGACCAAGGTCGACGGCGTCTACACCGCCGACCCGAACAAGGACCCCACCGCGACGCGCTACGCGCGCATCGCGTTCGACGAGGCGATCGCGAAGAACCTGCAGGTGATGGATGCCACGGCCTTCGCGCTGTGCCGCGACCAGAAGCTGCCGATCAAGGTGTTCTCGATCTTCAAGCCGGGGGCGCTCAGGCGCGTCGTGCTCGGCGAGGACGAGGGCACGCTGGTGCATGTCTGACGAGGCTGTCACGATGACCACCGCCGACATCCGCAAGACGACCGAACAGAAGATGGCCAAGTCGCTCGACGCCCTGCGCGGCGAGCTGCAGAAGATCCGCACCGGGCGCGCCCACCCTGGGCTGCTCGACCAGGTGCACGTCGAGTACTACGGTTCGTTGGTGCCGATCAGCCAGGTCGCCAACGTCAGCCTGCTGGACGCGCGCACGATCAGCGTGCAGCCGTGGGAGAAGGGCATGGGCGCCAAGATCGAGAAGGCGATCCGCGAGAGCGACCTCGGCCTGAACCCGGCCGCCCAGGGCGACCTGCTGCGCGTGCCGATGCCACCGCTGACCGAGGAGCGCCGCCGCGAGCTGACCAAGGTCGTGCGCCACGCCGGCGAGGAAGCCAAGATCGCGATCCGCAACCTGCGCCGCGACGCCAACGAGCACGCCAAGAAGCTGCTGAAGGACAAGGCGATCGGCGAGGACGAGGAGCGCCGCTTCCTCGACGAGATGCAGCGCCTGACCGACCGCATGGTCGCCGAGGTCGACAAGCTGATCGCCGGCAAGGAAGCCGAGATCATGGCCGTCTGACGGGGCTGCCGAACCGCCCGCCGATCCACCGCCGAGAGCCCGCTTGGACCTCGTCCCCCACCGCATTCCGCGCCACGTCGCCATCGTGATGGACGGCAACGGGCGCTACGCGCGCAAGCGCTACATGCCGCGCTTCTTCGGCCACAAGGCCGGCGTCGACGCGCTGGTGCGCGTCGTGCGCGCGTGCGCCGACCGGGGCATCGAGTACCTGACCGTGTTCGCGTTCTCGTCGGAGAACTGGAACCGGCCCGAGGACGAGGTCTCGAGCCTGATGGGGCTGGTGCTCGTCGCGGTGCAGAAGCACCTGCCCGAGCTGCAGCGCGAGGGCGTGCGCATCCGCATCGTCGGCGACCGCGAGGGCGTGTCGGCGCAGGTGCGCGAGGCCTGCGAGCGCGCCGAACGCGCCACCGCGCACAACCGCCGCATCCACCTCTCGGTCGCGTTCAACTACGGCGGGCGCTGGGACATCGTGCAGGCGTGCCGCCGCATCGCCGCGGCCGGCATCGCGCCGCAGCAGATCGACGAGGCGCTGCTCGCGCGCCACATGGCGATGAGCTTCGCCCCCGACCCCGACCTCTTCATCCGCACCGGCGGCGAGCTGCGGATCAGCAACTTCCTGCTCTGGCAGACCGCGTACGCGGAGCTGCACTTCAGCGACTGCCTGTGGCCCGAGTTCGGCGAGGCCGAGCTCGACGCCGCGCTGCGCGACTACGCCCGCCGCGAACGCCGCTTCGGCACCGTCAAGGCCGACCCCGTGCTGGCCGCGACGGCCTGAGCCGGCTTCCCCGCGGCCCGATGCTCGCGCAGCGCGTCGTCACCGCCGTCGTCCTGCTCGCGCTGCTGATCCCGGCGCTGCTGGCGTCGAGCCCGTGGCCGTTCGCCGGCCTGACGCTGGTGCTGATCGCTGCCGCCGGCTGGGAGTGGGCGCGCCTGAGCGGTGCGCCGGCCGCCGGCGCGGTGGCCACCGGTGTCGGCGTCGCGGCCGCGTGCGCCGCCGCGGCGGCGGCGGGCTGGTCGGCCCGCGAGCCTTCGGCGGGCTGGTGGGTCGCGGCGGCGGGGTGGATCGTCGGCGGGGCCTGGGCGCTGCGCGCTGGCCCCGCGGCGTGGCCGCGCCTTGCGCGGCCGCTGCGCTGGGCGGTCGGGCCGCTGCTGCTGTGGGCGGCGTGGCTCGCGCTCGCGCAGGCGCACCGGGTGGGCCTCAATTTCGTGCTGTCTATCTTCTGCCTCGTCTGGGTCGCCGACATCGCGGCCTACTTCGGCGGCCGCGCGTTCGGCCGCCGCAAGCTCGCGCCCTCGATCAGCCCGGGCAAGAGCTGGGAGGGCGTCTTCGCCGGCGTGGCGGGCGTGCTCGCGCTCGCCGTGGCGTGGGTCACGCTCGAGCGCGGTTCGGCGGCCGCGCCGAGCCTGTACGCCCGGCTGCTCGAGGCCGGCGGCTGGGCCGCCCTCGTCGCGGGCTGCGTCGCGCTGGCGGCGCTGAGCGTCGTCGGCGACCTGTTCGAGTCGCTCGTCAAGCGCGCCGCGGGGGCCAAGGACAGCAGCGGCCTGCTGCCGGGCCACGGGGGCGTGCTCGACCGCGTCGACGCCCTGCTGCCGGTGTTTCCGGTGTCGCTGGCGCTGGCCAGCTTGCCGCGCGGTTGAGCCGCATCCGCCCGCCCGCGCGATGAAGCCGCAGCGCCTGTGCATCCTCGGCTCGACGGGGTCGATCGGCGTCAGCACGCTCGACGTCGTCGCCCGCCACCCCGGCGCCTACGAGGTGTTCGCGCTCAGCGCGCACGGCCGCATCGACGCGCTGGCCGAACAGTGCGTGCGCTTCCGCCCGCGCCACGCCGTCGTCGGCGACGACGCCGGCGCCGCGCGGCTGCGCGAGCGGCTCGCGGCGCACGGGGTGGCGGTCGAGGTCCACGTCGGCGCGCGGGTGCTGTGCGAGCTCGCCGCGCACCCCGAGGTCGACACCGTGATGGCGGCGATCGTCGGCGCCGCGGGGCTCGCACCGTGCCTGGCCGCCGCGCGCGCAGGCAAGCGGCTGCTGCTGGCCAACAAGGAGGCGCTCGTCGTCGGCGGGGCGCTGTTCGTGGCCGCGGTGCGCGCCGGCGGCGGCACGCTGCTGCCGGTGGACAGCGAGCACTCGGCGATCTTCCAGTGCCTGCCCGAGGACCGCGCGCGCTGGGCCGAGACGATCGACCACATCGTGCTCACCGCCTCGGGCGGGCCGTTCCGCCGCCGCGACCCGGCCACGCTCGACGCCGTGACGCCCGACGAGGCGTGCGCGCACCCGAACTGGGTCATGGGGCGCAAGATCTCGGTCGACTCGGCGACGATGATGAACAAGGCGCTCGAGGTCATCGAGGCGCGCTGGCTGTTCGACCTCGCGCCCGAGCAGATCCGCGTCGTGATCCACCCGCAGAGCATCGTGCACTCGATGGTCGTGTACCGCGACCGCTCGGTGCTCGCGCAGCTGGGCACGCCCGACATGCGGGTGCCGATCGCGGTCGCGCTCGCGCACCCGCAGCGCATCGCCAGCGGCTCCGAGGCGCTGGACTTCACGACGCTCGGCGCGCTGACGTTCGAGCCCGCCGACGCGCAGCGCTTCCCGGCGCTGTACCTGGCGTGGGACACGCTGCGCGGGCCCGAGGGCAGCCCCGCCGTGCTCAACGCCGCCAACGAGGTGGCGGTGGCGGCTTTCCTCGCCGGAACCATCCGCTTCACCGACATTCACAGGATCAACGCCGCCGTCGTCGAGCGCGTGCAGCCGGCGCTGCCGTC
>CALIDR010000098.1 GCA_938022295.1 uncultured Burkholderiaceae bacterium | reverse complement strand
GTCCCGCGCGAGTCGGAGATGGTCGAGAAGCTCAAGGAGCGCTTCCCGAGCGTGACCGCGGTGCACTACCCGAGCTCGGGCACGCACTTCCACGCCTACGTGGCGCTCAGGCAGAGCCGCCCGGGCGAGGCGCGGCAGGTGATGCTCGGGCTGCTCGGGTGGGATCCGTACCTGAAGACCGTCGTCGCGGTCGACGAGGACGTCGACGTCACGCGCGACGAGAACATCCTGTGGGCGCTGGCCACCCACTTCCAGCCGCACCAGGACGTCGTCATCGTCGACGGCCTGCCCGGCAGCGCGCTCGACCCGTCGGCCTCCGGCGTCGGCACCACCTCGCGCATGGGGCTGGACGCCACCCGCGGGCCGAACTTCGACGGCATCCGCGCCCGCATCGACGACGCCGCGATGGCACGCGCCGCGGCGCTGATCGGCCGGCTCGGCGCGGGCGGCGGCTGAGCGCCTGCGGCGCCCGACGCCGCGTCGCCGGGCGCGCGGTCTCAGCGCAGCGGTTCGACGCCGCAGTGCGCGGCACCGTCGGGCGAGACCTCGAGCATCGCCTTGGCGGCGGCGACGCCGGCCGCCGGCGGCAGCGCCACGCCGTTCTTGGCCGCCAGCAGCTCGGCCATCACGCTGACCGCGATCTCGGCCGGCGTCTTGCTGCCGATGTACAGCCCCACCGGCCCGCGCAGCCGCGCCAACGCATCCGCGCCGACGTCGAAGTGTTCGGCCAGGCGGGCGCGGCGGGCGTCGTTGTTGCGCCGCGAACCGAGCGCGCCGACGTAGAACGCCTCGCTGCCGAGCGCCTCGAGCAGCGCGAGGTCGTCGATCTTCGGGTCGTGCGTCAGCGCGACGACGGCGCTGCGGCGGTCGGGGCGGAAGGCGCGCACGGCGTCGTCGGGCATCTCGGCGCTCGGTACCACGCCGGGTACCGACCAGCCGCCGCGGTATTCGCTGCGCGGGTCGCAGACGGTGACGGCGAAGCCGCTGAACAGCGCCATCGTCGCCAGGTACTCGGAGAGCTGGCCGGCGCCGATCAGCAGCAGCCGCCAGCCGGGGCCGAAGGTCGCCGCCAGCGTCGCGTCGTCGCACGCCAGCGCGTCGGGGCGGTCGGCGGCTTCCAGCGTCACGGCGCCGTCGGCCAGCCGCACGCACCGGCGCACCAGCGCCCCGGCGTCCAGCCGAGCGACGAGGTCGGCGAGCGACGCCGCGTCGGGGTCGAACTCGAGCAGCAGCTCCAGCGTGCCGCCGCACGGCAGCCCGAAGCGGTGCGCCTCGTCGGCGCTGACGCCGTAGCGCACGAACGCCGGCGGGCCGTGCGGGATGCCGGCGTCGTGCACGTGGCGCGCGATCAGGTCGTCCTCGACGCAGCCGCCCGAGACCGAGCCCATGACGGCGCCGTCGTCGCGCAGCGCCATGATCGAGCCCACCGGCCGCGGCGACGAGCCCCAGGTGCGCACGACGGTGGCCAGCAGCGCGCGCCGCCCGGCCGCGCGCCAGTCGCGCAGCGCGCGCAAGACCGCCAGGTCGACGTGCTCCACGCCCGGATTCGAGCGTCGTTCAGCCCGCCAGACAGGCGCGCAGGCCGCGGTCGAGTTGCGCCTCGTCGAGCTCGCGGCCGATGAAGACCACCTTGCTCGAAGGCGGCCTGTGCCCCCAGGCGTCGGCCGGCTGCAGGTCGATCAGCCGGTGCACGCCCTGCAGCACGTGGCGGCGGTCGTCGCCGGCGATCGCGACCACGCCCTTCAACCGGAACAGCTGCTCGCCGCGCGCGTCGGCGAGCGAGGCCAGCCAGCCGAGCAGCCGCTGGCGGTCGAACGCGGCGTCGAACACCCGCGACACCGACCCCACCGACGGGTCGTGTGCGTGGCCGGCCGGCGCGGCGTGGTCGTCCCCGTGAGCGTGGTCGCAGTGCCCGTCGCAGACGTGCGCCAGCGCCTCGTCCTGCATCACCATCGGCGGCGGCATGAAGCCGCCGATGCCGAGGATGCGGCCGACGTCGACCCTGGCGTAGCTCGAGCGCAGCATCTCGGCCGTCTCGTTGATCCGGCGCACGCGCGCCTCGAGCGTAGCGAGCTCGTCCTCGCCCGCGAGGTCGATCTTGTTGATCACGACGCGGTCGGCGGTGACGATCTGCTCGACGGCCTGGTTGTCGGCGCCGTCGAGCTGCGGGTCGTCGAGGTGCGCCAGCGCGTGCCGGGCGTCGACCAGCGTGACGATCGCGTCGAGCCGCACCTGGCGCGCGACCTCGTGGTCCATGAAGAACGTCGCCGCCACCGGCGTCGGATCCGCCAGGCCGCTGGTCTCGACCAGGATGTGGTCGAACCGCTCGCGCCGCGCGAGCAGCTTCTGTAGCACCTGCACCAGGTCCTCGCGCACGTCGGCCACGCAGCAGATGCAGCCGTTGGTCATCTGGTAGATCTCCTCCTCGCTGCTGAGCACGAGGTCGGAGTCGACGTCGATCTCGCCGAACTCGTTCTCGATCACCGCGATGCGGTGGCCGTGGCGCTCGGTGAGGATGTGGTTCAGCAGCGTCGTCTTGCCGGCGCCCAGAAAGCCGGTGAGGATCGTGACGGGAACGGGACGCTCGCGCTGGAACAGGATCGGGTCGCTCATGGATTCACCTCGGCCAGGGCCTGCAGGACCTTCTCGGGGGTGATCGGGAAGGCGCGGAAGCGCACGCCGATCGCGTCGTGGACGGCATTGGCGATCGCCGGGCCGATCGCGATGATCGGATCCTCGCCGATGCCCTTGGCGCCGTACGGCCCGCCGGGGTCGGGCGCGGATTCGAGCATGATCGTGCGGATCGGCGGCATGTCCATCGCCAGCGGCATCTTGTAGTCGACGAAGCTGGCGTTCAGCGAGCGCCCGGTCTTCGGGTCGACGACGTAGTCCTCGGTCAGCGTGTGGCCGATGCCCTGCTGGATGCCGCCTTCGATCTGCCCCGAAGCCGCCACCGGGTGGATGACCTTGCCGAACTCGTGCACCGGCACGACCTGCAGCACCTCGATCTGGCCGGTCTCGGTGTCGACGGCGACCTCGACGAAGTGGGCGGCGAACGAGTACGACTTGGTCGGCGTGTAGCTGCCGTGGCCGACGATGTGCGCCGACGGGATGCCGCGCGCCGGCTGCATGACCTCGCGCACCGTCACGCTGCGCTGCGGGTCGCCGGCGACCGTGACGACGCCGTCGCGCACGCGCAGTTCGGCCACCGGTGCCTCGAGCCGCCGGGCCGCGCGTTCGAGCATCTGCGCCTTGACCTGCTGGGCGGCGATCTGCGCCGCGCGGCCGACCATGAACGTCGTGTGGCTCGCGAACGCGCCGATGTCCCACGGCACGACGTCGGTGTCGCCGTGCATCACGCTGACGTCTTCGAAGCGCAGGCCGAGTTCCTCGGCGACGATCTGCGCCAGCGCGGTGTGGGCGCCGGTGCCCAGGCCCGCTGCGCCGGTCAGCAGCGTCGCGCTGCCGTCCTCGTTCATCTTGACGATCGCGTTGCCCTGCTCCTTGATCCCCGGGTAGGCGCTCGAGCCGTGCATCTCGCAGCCCAGGCCCCAGCCGTAGCGCAGCGGCCCGTTGGGCGGCCGCTTCGCCGGCCGCGCGGCACCCCAGCCGACCTCGGCCATGCCGCGGCGGATGCAGTCTTCCAGGCCGTGGCCCACCAGCGGGTGGCCCGAAGGCGCGACGTCGCCTTCGCGCACCGCGTTCTTCAGCTTCAGCGCCGCGGGGTCCAGACCGAGCCTCTCGGCGGCCTCGTCGATCTGCAGGTCGAGCGCCCAGTACGCCTGCACGACGCCGTAGCCGCGGTAGGCGCCGGCGATCGGGTTGTTGGTGTAGACGCACAGCCCTTCGAGGTCGACGTTCTCGCAGCGGTACAGCGACGTGAGCGACGTCGTGCCCACCGTCGTCACGCCGGGGCCGTGCGAGCCGTAGGCGCCCGAGTCGTAGACCAGCTTCGCCTGCCGCGCGGTGATCGTGCCGTCGCGCTTGAAGCCCTGCTTCAGCCAGATCCGGCACGGGTGGCGCGAGCGTCCGCCGAGGAACGTCTCCTTGCGCGTGAACTCCATCTTGACCGGCTTGCGCGTGTGCCTGGCCAGCAGCGCGCAGAGGAACTCGTGCTGGAACAGGTCCTGCTTGGCGCCGAACCCGCCGCCCATGTGGTCGACGAGCACGCGCACCTGGTTCAGCGGCAGCCCGAGCACCTCGGCGAGGATGCCGCGCACCATGAACGCGGTCTGCGTCGAGCTCCACATCGTCAGCTTGCCGTTGCCGTCCCACTGCGCGACGCAGACGTTGGGCTCCATGTAGGCCGGCGTCGGGCGGCCCGTCCGGTACTCGCCCTCGACGATCAGGTCGGCCTCGGCGAAGCCGCGGGCGACGTCGCCGCGCTGCACGCGCACCGGCGGCAGCACGAGGTTGCCGCCGGGGCCGACGTCGTGGATCGGCGGGGCGCCGGGCTCGAGGGCGGCGTCGGTGTCGAACACCGCCGGCAGCGGCTCGTACTCGACCTCGATCAGCTCCAGCGCCTGCTCGGCGATCTCCTCGCTCACCGCGGCGACGGCGGCCACGCCCTCGCCCCAGTAGCGCACCCTGGTGTCGAGGATGTACTGGTCCTTCGTGCACGACACCGAGCGCGGGTGCGGCGAGCCGTAGTGCAGCACGCGCGGCACGTTCTCGTGCGTCAGCACCGCCTTGACGCCGGGCAGCGCGAGCGCGCGCGAGGCGTCGATGCGCACGATGCGCGCGTGCGCCACGTGGCTGCGCAGCGTCTTGCCGTACAGCATGCCCGGCAGCTTCAGGTCGCCGACGTAGACCGCGTTGCCGGTGACCTTGTCGAGCAGGTCGCGCCGTTTGACGCTCTTGCCGACCACGGCGTGGTCGGCGGGCTCGCCGCGCTGCCCGAGCGCCTGCGCCTCGGCCTGGACGCGGGCGTTCATGCCTGCACCCCCTGCCGCGCCGCCGCGCAGCGCTGCACCGCCTCGACGATCTTCGTGTAGCCGGTGCAGCGGCAGATGTTGCCAGCCAGGGCGAAGCGGATCTCGGCTTCCGTCGGGTGGGGGTTCTCGTCGAGCAGCGCCTTGGCCATCATCAGCACGCCGGGGGTGCAGAAGCCGCACTGCGCAGCGCCGCACTGCATGAACGCCTCCTGCAGCGGGTGCACGTGGTCGGGGTCGGGCTGCAGGCCCTCGATCGTCTGCAGCGTGCTGCCCTCGCACTCGACGGCGAGCACGAGGCAGGCGTTGACGGGGCGGCCGTCGAGGATCACGGTGCAGGCGCCGCAGTCGCCGACGTCGCAGCCCTTCTTGGTGCCGGTGAGGCCGCCTTCGACGCGCAGGGCGTCGAGCAGACTGCGGTGGGGTTCGACGGCGAGCTCGGCCGGCTCGCCGTTGATCGTCAGGTTCACGAGCTGCTTCATCGGGCGGCCTCCATCGCCTGTTCGACCGCGCGCCGCGTCAGCACGCCGACCATGCGGCGGCGGTACTCGGCGCTCGCGCGCACGTCGCTGATCGGGCTGCTCTCGGTCATCGCGGTGCGGGCGACGACTTCGAGCAGGCCGCGGCTGACACGCTCGCCGCGCATCATCGCCTCGGCGCGGCGGGCGCGGATCGGGGTCGGCGCGACGGCGCCGAGCACGATGCGCACGTCGTCGACCGCGCCGTCGTCGGCCAGCGCCAGCGTGACCGCCACGCCGACCGTGGCCAGCTCCATCGCCTTGCGCCGGCCGTGCTTGAGGTAGCTCTTGCCGCAGCGCGACGGCGGCGCCGGCAGCGTGAAGGCGGTGACGATCTCGCCGGCGCCGAGCACCGTGCGCCCGGGGCCGGTGAAGAACTCCTCGGCGGCGATGCGCCGCCCGCCGTCGGGACCGTAGGCGTGGACGACGCCGCCGTCGGCGATCAGCGGCGGCAGCGTGTCCGCCGAAGGAGATGCGCGGCAGACGTTGCCGGCCAGCGTCGCGCGGCAGCGCACCTGGATCGATCCGAGCTCGCGCGCGGCCTGCCACAGCCCGGCGTAGTGGCGCCGGACCTCGGGCGACGTTTCCAGGTCGCGCACCTTGACGAGCGCGCCGACGTGCAGCCCGTCGCGCGGGTCGTAGGCCAGCCGGTCGAGCCCCGGCACGCGCTTGAGGTTGACCAGGTGCGCCGGCCTGCGGATCGACTCCTTGATCTCGACCAGCAGGTCGGTGCCGCCGGCGAGCACGCTGGCCTGCCCGTCGTGGCGGCGCAGCAGCGCGACGACGTCGTCCAGCGTCGTCGGTGCGTGGTAGTCGAAGGGCCTCATCGGGACTTGCCTCGCCTGTGCGATGGGCTGCATCGTGCAAGCTCAGACTTGATCGGTAAATGGCCGCACTCGTATATCTTCATCGGATCACTCGATGAGTCGGGTGTCGGTCGCGCGCTGAGGCCGTGGCCTGCGCCGGCCGGAAGCGAAGCCAGCAGCGCCGAAGGCGGGGACGCAGCGCGAGCGGCGGCAGGACCACGGCGGCGATGCCGGCGACCTGCCGAATCGGAATCGGAACGGTGCACGGGCGCGGCACCACCGCGAGCCGCGCGCGATCAGTCCTGCGGATCCCGTCGCCGCTCGGCCGCCACGCCGCGCCAGCGGTGCACGGTGCCGGTGTCGAGGTCGAACAGGTCGAGCACGCGGCCGAGCGTGTGGTCGACCATCTCGGCGAGGCTGGCCGGGCGGGCGTAGAACGCAGGCACCGGCGGCGCGACGATCGCGCCCATCTCGGTCACCGCAACCATGTTGCGCAGGTGCACGAGCGACAGCGGCGTCTCGCGCGCCAGCAGCACGAGGCGCTTGCGCTCCTTGAGCATCACGTCGGCCGCGCGCGAGATCAGCGTCGCCGCGTTACCGGTGGCGATCTCGGCCAGCGTCTTCATCGAGCAAGGCGCGATCACCATGCCCAGCGTGCGGTACGAGCCGCTGGCGATGCAGGCGCCGACGTCGTCGTTCGCGTGCACCTGGTGCGCGAGCGCGTGCAGGTCGGCGAGCTTGACGTCGCTCTCGCAGGCCATCGTCAGCTTGGCGGCGCGGCTGACGACGAGGTGCACCTCGAGGTCGTCGATGCCGCGCAGCAGTTCGAGCAGGCGGTGGCCGTAGACGAACCCGGACGCGCCGCTGATGCCGACGACGATGCGACGTTGCTTCATGTTCACCCTTGCGCCAACCGCCGCACCGCCGCGCGCGCCTCGTCGCGAAGCGCCGCCAGGTCGACACCGGGGATCGTATCGTCCTCGGCGACGATGCGCCCATCGCACAGCAGCCACTTCAGCTTCGGCCGCGCGCCGCTGGCGACGGGCGCGATCGCCGGATCGTGCAGGCCGAAGAAGCGCGGGTCGTCGAGCGACCACACCGCGAGGTCGGCGGCCATGCCCGGCGCCAGCGTGCCGACGCCGTCGAAGCCCAGCACGCGGGCGCCGCCGGCGCTCGCCCAGTGCATCACGTCGTGGGCGCTGACGGCGTCGGCGCCGGCCTCGCCTTCGCCTTCGGGGCGCGCGCGCGTGCGGCTGCCGGCGTGCGCACGGTGGACGAGCCACGCGAAGTGCAGTTCGCTCGCCATGTCGGCCGCTTCGTTCGACGCCGCACCGTCGACGCCGATCGACACCGGTGCGCCGAGCCGCGCGAGCGCCGGCGCCGGTGCCACGCCGCTGCCCAGCCGTGCGTTGCTCTGCGGGCAGTGCGCGATGCCGGTGCCCGTGGCGGCGAGCAGCCGCTGCTCGGCCGGCGACGCGTGCACCAGGTGCGCGAACCAGACGTCGGTGCCGACCCACTCGTGCTCGGCGGCGAACTCGACCGGGGTCATGCCGTGCAGCTCGCCCACCTGCTCGATCGTCGACACCGTCTCCGACAGGTGCGAGTGCAGCGGCACGCCGAGCGCGCGCGCCGAGCGCGCCGCCGGCTTCAGCTCGTCGGCGCGCAGCGAGAAGTTGATCGTCGTCGGCGCGAAGGCCACCCGGCGCATCGGGCGCGTCCCGCGCTGGTGGAAGCGCGCCACGGTGCGCTCCAGATCGGCGAGCATGCCGTCGAGCGTCTCGGGGCGCAGGTGCGCCGGTGCCCCGGCCTCGACCTGGCGCACCTGCGTGGCGCCGCCGCGCAGCAGCATGAAGCGCAGGCCGAGGCGTTCGGCCTCGTCGAACAGCGCCGCCGAGGCGTCGTAGGCCATGCCCGGGTAGTACAGGTAGTGGTGGTCGGCCACCGTCGTGCAGCCCGACAGCAGCAGCTCGACCAGGCCGACGCGGGCCGCGAGCCGCAGCGTCGCCTCGTCGAACGCGCCGCGGTGGCGGTACGGCACCGCCTGCAGCCACGGCATCAGCGTCAGGTCCAGGCCCGCCGGCACGCCCTTGAGCAGCGACTGGAACAGGTGGTGGTGGGTGTTGACCCAGCCCGGCGTGACGACGCAGTGGCTCGCGTCGAGCACCCGCTCGCCGGGCCGCGGCGCGAGGCCGCGGCCGAGTTCGACGACGACGCCGTCCGCCAGCCGGACGTCTGTGGCGTCACTGCGCGCGGCGCCGCCGGCGGCGCCGGTCACGACGGCCGCCGCACCGCGGACCAGGTAACGCCCGAGCGCCGTCATCAGTGGTCCATCTCGCTCTCGTGCCAGCCGCCGAGCGCCCACTTCGACAGCGCCGACATCGCGATGAACAGCACGATGCCGGTGGCGGTGATCAGCAGCAGCGCGGCGAACAGGCGCGGGATGTTGAGCTGGAACCCCGACTGCAGGATCTGGTACGCCAGCCCCGACGCAGTGCCGCCGGTGCCGGCGACGAACTCGGCCACCACGGCGCCGATCAGCGCCAGGCCGCTCGAGATGCGCAGCCCGCCGAAGAAGTACGGCAGCGCGGAGGGCACGCGCAGCCGCATCAGCGTCTGCCACCGCGTCGCGCGGTTGAGCTTGAACAGGTTCTTCAGCCCGGGGTTGACGCTGCGCAGGCCGAGGATGGTGTTGCTGATGATCGGGAACAGGGCGACGATCGTCGCGCAGATCACCATCGCCGGGATCGGATCCTTGACCCAGATGATGATCAGCGGCGCGATGGCGACGATCGGCGTGACCTGCAGGATGATCGCGTACGGGAACAGGCTGACCTCGATCAGCTTGCTCTGCACGAACAGGAACGCGGCGGCGACGCCGAGCACGACGGCGAGCGCGAACGCGGCGAACGTGATCTTCAGCGTCGTCATCAGCGCCGACGACAGCAGCGCCCAGTCGGCGACCAGCGTGCGCGCGATGTCGGCCGGCGACGGCACCAGGTAGGCCGGCACGTCGAACCACGTGCACACGGCCTGCCACAGCGCGATCAGCGCGATGCCGAGCACGGCCGGTGCGCCGACGCGCGCCAGCGTCGACTCGACGAACGGCCGCGGCCCGGCGGCGACGACTTCGTTGACGGCGGAAGCGGCTGCCATGACGGTGACCTCCGGAAGCGCCAGGGGATCAGCGCTCGCCGCGGTTGGCGCGCGCCAGGTGCTCCGACAGCATGCGGCAGTTGTCGATGAACGGCTGCGAGACGCGGTAGCTCTCGTCGCGCTGCGCGGGAGCGTCGATCGCCACGTCGGCGATCACGCGGCCCGGGCGCGCGGCCATCACGACGACGCGGCTGGACAGGAACACCGCCTCGTAGATGCTGTGGGTGACGAAGACGACCGTGAAGCCGCGCGTGCGCCACAGCTCGTGCAGGTCGCTGTCGAGCTTGTTGCGGGTGAACTCGTCGAGCGCGCCGAACGGCTCGTCCATCAGCAGGATGCTCGGCTGCACCGCCAGCGCGCGCGCGATCGACACCCGCATCTGCATGCCGCCCGACAGCTCGCGCGGGTACACGCGCCTGAACTGCGCGAGGCCCACCAGGTCCAGCGCCTCCTCGACGCGCGGCGCGCTCTCGCTCTTCGGCACGCCGGCGAGGTCCAGCGGCAGCCGCACGTTGTCGTCCACCCGCGCCCACGGCATCAGCGTGGCCTCCTGGAACACCATCGCCATCGAGCGGTGGCCGCTCGCCGGGCCGGCGGCGTCCTCGCCGTCGTGCAGCACGATGCGGCCCGACGACGGCGTCTCCAGGCCGGCGAACATCTTCAGCAGCGTGCTCTTGCCGCAGCCCGAGGGCCCGAGCAGCGAGACGAACTCGCCGCGACGGATCTTGACGGTGGCGCGGTCGAGCGCGTGCGTGCCGTTGGGGTAGGTCTTCTCGACGCGGTCGGCCTCGAGGACCACCTCGCCCAACTCGGCCGGGGCGGGCGCCAGGCCCTGCAGGGTCCGCATGTCCATGTCGCGCTTCACCTGTTGGCCTCCGCGCCGGCGGGCATGATCCGCAGGTCCTTCACGAAGCGCGTCGTGTACGCGCGCTTCCAGTCGGTGTCGGGCTTGAGCAGGCCCCACTCGACCATGAACTTGGCGGTGCGCTCCCAGCGCTCGTCGGTCATGATGCCGATGCCGAGCCGCCCCGCGTCGCCGCCGGAGACGACGCCCATCTCCTTGAGCTTGGCCATGCCGAAGGCGAGCTGGCCGTCGGTCATGTTCGGGTTGTCCTTCTTGATCAGGTCGTTGGCCGGCGTCGGGTCGCCTTCCATGTAGCTCTTCCAGCCCTCGATCGTCGCGCGCACGAAGCGCTGCACGACGTCGGGCTTCTCGTCGACCATCTTGCGCGTCGTCGTGATCGCCTGCGTGTACGGGGGATAGCCCTGCGCCGACAGCAGGAAGAAGTTGGTCTTCAGGCCGCGCTGCTGGGCCTGGTAGGGCTCCGACGACGGGAACGCCTGCTGCACGATGTTGCGGTCGGCGAAGAACGGCTGCATGTTGAACGTGTACGGCCGCATGTGGGCGTCGGTCAGGCCGTACTTCTTCTTGACCCACGGCCACCAGTAGGTGGTGCCGGTGCCGGCCACCAGGACCGTCTTGTCCTTCAGCTGCGAGAGGTCGGTGACGTCCTCGTGCGTCAGCAGCCCCTGGATGTCGAACTGGAACGGCGCCGCGACGGTGACGAGCGGGAAGCCGCGCTCGACGCCCGACAGCACCGCGAAGTCGTAGTTCATGATGAAGTCGCTCTGCCCGGCCAGCAGCAGCTGCAGGCCGTTGACCTGCGGCCCGCCCATGCGGATCGTCACGTCCAGGCCGTGCTTCTTGTACAGGCCGGTGGCCAGCGCCTGGTACACGCCGCCGTGCTCGGCCTGCGCGAACCACGTCGTCGTGACCGTCACCTTGTCCTGCGCGTGGGCCGCGCCGGCGAGGGTCAACAGCAGCGCCGCCGCCAGCCCGCGCCCCCACCGCATCAGCGTCGAATGCGTCATCGTCGTCTCCTTCGGCCAGTGCCTCGTCGTCGCGACGGTCGCTGGAGGACCGTCGCCGAATCGTTGCACCTGCGATGCCATCGAGGAACGGGCATACTGGGATAAATTGATCCGTCCCGCCAATGAATGTGACCCTTCGCCAGCTGCGCGCCTTCATCGCGGTGGCCGAGGCGCAGCACTTCACGCGTGCCGCGGAGCGGCTCGACCTGTCGCAGTCGTCGGTCAGCACGCTGGTGCGCGAGCTCGAGGAGAACCTCGGGCTCAGGCTGTTCGACCGCCACACGCGCATGCTGCGCCTCACGCATGCCGGCGCCGAGATCCTGCCGCTGGCGCGCAAGGCGATGGCCGACCTCGACAGCGTGCTCGGCAGCTCGGCCGAGCTGCGCACGCTCGGCCGCGGGCGGGTCTCGATCGCCGCGTCGTCGCTGCAGGCGGCGCTGGTGCTGCCCGGCCTGATCCGCCGGTACACGGAAGAGAACCCTGCGGTGCGCGTGCGCCTGTTCGACGTCCCCGAGCACGAGGTGATCGAGAAAGTGCGCACCGGCGAAGTCGACTTCGGCGTCGGCTCCGACACCGGGGCGACGGGCGACATCAGCGCGCGGCTGCTCGTGACCGACGTGTTCGTCGTCGTGATGCGCCCCGACCACGCGTTCGCGCGCCGATCCGAGATCGCCTGGCGCGACATCGCGCCGGTCCCGCTGATCGGGCCGCCGCCGGGCAACGCGGTGCGCGAGCAGCTCGACTTCGCGCTCGCCCGCGAGGGCATCCGGCTCGAGCGGCGCTACGAGGTGACGCTGCCGCTGACGATCCTCGGGATGGTCGAGGCGGGGCTGGGCATCGCCGTGATGACGTCGGCGATGTCAAAGCTGGCGCGCGCGCTCGGCCTGGTGACCCGGGCGGCCGTGCAGCCGCGCGTCGAGCGCGACATCTCGCTGCTGTTCCACGCCGACCGCTCGCTGTCGCCGGCGGCGCAGAACTTCCGCGACCTCCTGATCGCGAGCCGCGACTCCCTCGGCGACAAGGGCTGACCGCGCCCGCTGCCGCCCCGCCGGCCAGCGGCACCGCGGCGAGCCGGCCTCAGCCGCCGCCCGGCTTCGGCGGGGCCTTGTCGCTCCACAGCTGCCCGCCGGTGGCCCAGTCGTGGCGGGCGATGTCGTAGAAGAGGATGTCGACGCCGTCGGCGCTGCCGCCGAGCGTCCTGACGCACGCTTCGGTGAGCGCCTGCGCCAGCGCCCGTTTCTGCTCGACGGTGCGGCCTTCGAACAGTTCGACGCGGATCGTGGGCATGGTCGGTCTCCTCGGAGGTGAAGTTCAGTCGCGGTAGCCGGGCATGACGCGGTCGAGGCGGCGCAGCAGCGCCGGCCACTCCACGTCGCCGTCCCACTCGCGGCCGTCGCCGACCCACTGGCGGTAGGTCTTCGCGGCCAGGTCGGGCGCGACGCCGGTGACGCGGCCGGGTGCTGCGGCCATCGCGCGCAACTGCGCCTGCGCGGCGCGCTCGAGCAGGTGCATCAGCATGTACGCCTCGGCGACGCTGCGGCCGACGACCAGGGGCCCGTGGTGCTCGAGCAGCAGGCCGTCGAGCTGCCCGAGGCGCTGCACGAGGCGCTGCTGCTCGTCGGGCCCGAGGGCGAGCCCCTCGTAGGCGTGGCGCCCCAGGCGCCCCCACAGCCGCATCGCCCACTGCGACGTCGGCAGCAGCCCCTCGGGCAGCGCGCCGAGCGCCACGCCCCACGGGCTGTGCAGGTGGATCACGCACTCGACGTCAGGCCGCGCCGCGTGCACCGCGCCGTGGATCGCGAAGCCGCTCGGGTTGACCGGCGCGCCCGAGCCGTCGACGACGCGTCCGGTGACGTCGACCTCGACGAGGTTCGACGCGCAGACCTCGTCGAACGCGAGGCCGAAGCGGTTGATCAGGTAAACGCCCGGTTCGCCGGGCACGCTGGCCGACAGGTGCGTGTAGACCGTGTCGTCCCAGCCGTTCAGCGCCGCGAGCCGGTACGCGGCGGCGAGGTCGACTCGCACCTGCGCTTCGGTTCGCGGCGGACGCTGCTTCGTCATGGCGCCACCAGTTCCCGGGCCAGGCGGTCGTGGCGCTCGACGAGGCGCGGCAGGTCGACGGTGGCGAGCTCGCCGTCGCGCACGACGACGCGGCCGGCGACGACGCCGAAGCCCACCTTCGGCACGTGGCAGAAGACGAGCGCCGCCACCGGGTCGTGCTGCCCGCCGGCCATGCCGATCCCGTCGAGCGGCACGCCGATCAGGTCGGCCGCCATGCCAGGCGCGAGCACGCCGATGTCGTCGCGGCCGAGCACGCGCGCGCCGCCGCGGGTGGCGATCTCGAGCACTTCGCGCGCCGTCATCGCCTTCGGCCCGTCCACCGGGCCATGCGCGACGCGCTGCAGCAGCAGCGCGAGCCGCGCCTCGCCGAGCAGGTGGCCGCTGTCGTTGCTCGCCGAGCCGTCGACGGCGAGCCCCACCGGCACGCCGGCGTCGCGCAGCGCGCGGATCGGCCCGGTGCCCGAGGCCAGCCGCATGTTCGAGCCCGGGCAGTGCGCGACGCCGGTGCCGGTGCGCGAGAAGAGCTCGATGCCGGCCGCGTCGAGCTTGACGCAGTGCGCGTGCCACACGTCCGGGCCGACCCAGCCGAGCCCCTCGGCGTACTCGGCCGGCGTGCAGCCGAAGTGCTCGCGCGTGTAGGCGACGTCGTGGTCGTTCTCGGCCAGGTGTGTGTGCAGCGACACGCCCCGCTCGCGTGCGAGCAGCGCCGCGTCGCGCATCAGCTCGCGGCCGACCGAGAACGGCGAGCACGGTGCGACGACGATGCGCGTCATCGCGAAGCGCGCGGGGTCGTGCCAGCGCTCGATCAAGCGCTCGGTGTCGGCGAGGATCGCGGCTTCGTCCTCGACCAGCGCGTCGGGCGGCAGGCCGCCCTTCGATTCGCCGACGCTCATCGCGCCGCGCGCGGCGTGGAAACGCATGCCGACCTCGCGCGCCGCCTCGATCGTGTCGTCGAGCCGCACGCCGTTCGGGTACAGGTACAGGTGGTCGCTCGTCGTCGTGCAGCCCGACAGCAGCAGCTCGGCCATCGCGGTCTGCGTCGAGACGTACGCCATCTCGGGCGTGAGGCGCGCCCAGATCGGGTACAGCGTCTTCAGCCAGCCGAACAGCTCGGCGTCCTGCGCCGCCGGCACCGCGCGCGTGAGCGTCTGGTAGAAGTGGTGGTGCGTGTTGACGAGCCCCGGCAGCACGACGTGGTCGCGCGCGTCGATCACGACGTCGGCCGTCGCCGGCAGCCCGGCGCCCGGCCCCACCGCCTCGATCACGCCGTCGCGCGCGAACACGCTGCCGTCGGCGATCTCCCGGCGCGCGTCGTCCATCGTGACGACGACGCGGGCGCGGCGGACGAGCAGCGTGCTCATGCGGGCATTGTGGCGTCCCGGCAGCGTCAGTGGGCTTCGGCCGTCTTCGCCGCCTCGATCGCGCCGGCGGTGTCGCCCTTGGCGCCGTTGAAGTAGAGGTTCAGCGTCACCGCGGCGATCGCCGTCAGCAGGATGCCCGACTCCAGCAGCGGGTGCAGGCCGTGCGCCATCTGCTGCGTCCAGCGCGGCGCCACGAGCGGGATCAGCCCGAAGCCGATCGACAGCGCGACGATGTAGAGGTTGTGGCGGTTGTGCTTGTAGTCCACCGTCGACAGGATGCGGATGCCGGTGGCCGCGACCATGCCGAACATCACCAGGCCCGCGCCGCCGAGCACGAAGGTGGGGATCGACTCGACGAAGGCCGCCATCTTCGGCAGCATCCCGAGCCCGACCATGATCACGCCGGCGGCCACCGTGACCCAGCGGCTGCGCACGCCGGTGACGCCGACCAGGCCCACGTTCTGGCTGAAGCTCGTGTACGGGAACGTGTTGAACACGCCGCCGATCACGGTGCCCAGGCCGTCGGTGCGCAGCCCGGCGGCGAGTTCGGGCTGCCCGATCTTCTTGCCGGTGATGTCCGCGAGCGCGAGGAACATGCCGGTCGACTCGATCATCACGACGATCATCACCAGCGTCATCGTCAGGATCATCACGACGTCGAACGTCGGCATGCCGAACGCGAACGGCGTGACGACGTCGAACCAGTGCGCCTTCGCGACCTTGTCGAAGTGCATCTTGCCGAGCGCGATCGCGATCACGCAGCCGAACACGATGCCCAGCAGCACCGAGATGTTGGCGACGAAGCCCCGCGTGTACTTGACGAGCAGCAGGATCAGCACGAGCACCGCGGCGGCGATCGCCAGGTTGTCGAGCGCGCCGTAGCTCGGGTTGTCGACCATCGGGATCGGCCCCGGCAGGCGCTTGAGTTCGGTGCCGGCCGCCGCCGCCGCTTCCTTGGCGCCGTCGACCATCGCGACGAGCTTGGGCACGTCGACGCTTTGCGCCAGGTGCGCCGGCCCGCCCATCGCCCAGCCCACGCCGACGCGCATCAGGCTGATGCCGATGATCGCGATGATCGTGCCGGTGACCACCGGCGGGAAGAAGCGCAGCAGCCGGCTCATCATCGGCGCGATCAGGATCGCGAGCACGCCGGCGCCGATGATCGCGCCGAAGATCGCCCGCGCGCCGTCGACGCCGGGCTGCGCGTTGGCGAACGCGACCATCGGGCCGACGGCAGCGAACGTCACGCCCATCATCACCGGCAGCTTGATGCCGAAGTGGCGCCCGAAGCCGAGCGACTGGATCAGCGTGACGATGCCGCAGCAGAACAGGTCCGCCGAGATCAGCAGCGCGACCTGCTCGGGCGTGAGCTGCAGCGCGCGGCCAACGATCAGCGGCACGGCGACGGCGCCGGCGTACATCACCAGCACGTGCTGCAGTCCGAGCGCGGCCAGGCGCCCCGTGGGCAGCTTCTCGTCCACCGGGTGGACGGCGGTCGTGGTCATGGGTGTCTCCTCTTGAAGGGTGTGCGACGCCTTGCCCCGGTCGCGCGGGGGCGGTGCGGCCGTGATCCGGCCGTCTCGAAGGGAGCGGTCAGTCGACCGGTGCGCCGTTGTCGAACCAGCGCTTGACGAGCATGCGCTCGGCGTCGGTGATCTGGGTGGCGTTGTTCAGCGGCATCAGCCTGAGCACCGCCGTCTGCTGGTAGACCGCCTGCGCGTGCTGCTTCAGCAGTTCCGGAGTGTGCAGCGCGACGTTCTTCTGCGCGAGGTCGGCGTTGTGGCACATCACGCAGCGCTGGTCGACGACGGCGCGCACGTCGGCATAGCCGACCGGCCTGGCCGCCGCGGCGAGCGCCTCGGCGCTCGGCGGCGGTGGCGCGAGCCACAGCGCCAGGCCGACCAGCAACGCCGTGCCGACGGCGGCGTGCTCCCACGGCGTGCGCTTGCCCAGCACGTGCGCCTTGTGGCGGACGACGAAGCTGTGGCGGATCAGCGCGCCGGCGAGCATCAGCAGCACGAGCACGAGCCAGTTGTGCGGCCCCTGGTACAGCCAGCCGTAGTGGTTGCTCAGCATCGCGACGATCACCGGCAGCGTGAAGTACGTGTTGTGCACGCTGCGCTGCTTGCCGCGCTGGCCGTGGATCGGGTCGGGGTTGCGCCCGGCGCGCAGGTCGGCGACGACCTTGCGCTGCCCCGGGATGATCCAGAAGAAGACGTTGGCGCTCATCGCCGTGGCGATCATCGCGCCGACGAGCAGGAATGCCGCGCGGCCGGCGAACAGCTGGCACGCGAGCCACGAGGCGAACACGACGAACGCGAACACCAGCACGCCGACGATCAGGTCGCCGTTCTTCTTCTGCCCGAAGACGCGGCAGATCGCGTCGTAGACGATCCAGAAGGCGACCAGGAAGCCGAGCGAGGCCGCGATCGCCGCGCCGGGCGACCAGTCGAACACGGTCTTGTCGACGAGGAACGTGCCGGCGTTGAACAGGTACAGCACCGTGAACAGCGCGAAGCCGGTGAGCCAGGTGCTGTAGCTCTCCCAGTACGACCAGTGCAGGTTCTCGGGCAGCGGCCGCCAGCGAGGCGCCACGAGGTACTTGTTCGAGTGGTAGAAGCCCCCGCCGTGCACGGCCCACATCTCGCCGTCGACGCCCTTGTCCTTCAGCTCGCGGTCTTGCGGCTTGGTCAGGCTGTTGTCCAGCAGCACGAAGTAGAACGACGAGCCGATCCAGGCGATCGCCGTGATCACGTGCGCCCAGCGCAGCAGCAGGTTGGCCCAGTCGAGGAGGTATGCGTCCATCTGGCGCTCAGCGGGTCGGACGGCGCACCGGACCGCTGGTGCGCCCTCCCCTCACCACGGCGGGCTCTGTGAGGAGCGAACGTCGCAAACCGTGGCAGCAGGCCGGACGGCCTGGCGCGCGGGCTCCGCGGCGACGTGAAGAAAGTGTATACATCGATGTGCACCACATGCTCCGGGTTTTCCCGGCGGGATCCACCCGAAAGCGTGAAAGCAATGGTGCACGATTCGTCATCGATCGGCGGCCGAAGGCCCCTCGTCGACGCGGCCCTCGCGCGGCGCCCGTGGCCCCGACGCTCAGCTGCCGCGGTACGTGCCGTAGCTCCACGGGCTCACGAGCAGTGGCACGTGATAGTGCGCCGCCGTGTCGGCGATGCCGAAGTCCAGCGGCACTTCGTCGACGAACGGCGGCTCCGGCAGCACGGCGCCGCGGCCCAGGAAGTACGGGGCGACGGCGAACGTGAGCCGGTAGCGGCCGCGCTGCAGCGCGTCGCCCTCGAGCAGCGGCGCGTCGGCGCGGCCGTCGGCGTTGAGCGTGACGGTCTTCAGGGTCGTCGCGCCGGCGCCGTCCAGGCGCTGCAGCGTGACTCGCATGCCGGCCGCAGGGCAGCCGTTGGCGGTGTCCAGAACGTGGGTGGTGAGTTTGCCCATGGTGTCGGCCTTCGCGCGCCGGGCGCGCCGTGAGGGTGAATCCGGATACTCGACGCTTGCGCGCCGGCTCAAAGTGTATACACTTGCGCACACACGTCAACCGCGAGCGATCCCCGACATGTCCCCCAGCCGCGCCCAGCTCCAGGTCGTCGACCCGCCCCGGCGGGCGCCGGCGCGGCGCCGCGCGAAGGCCGGCGGCGAGTCGTCGAGCACGGCGCGCATCGTCGACTCCATCACCACCGCAATCGTCGAGCGGCGCCTGATGCCCGGCACCCGGCTGGCCGAGCAGCAGATCGCCGACATCTTCGGCGTCTCGCGCACCGTCGTGCGGCAGGCGCTGAACCGGCTGTGCCGCGACCACCTCGTCACGCTCGAGCCCTCGCGCGGCGCGCGCGTGGCCGAGCCCAGCGTCGAGGAGGCGCGCCAGGTGTTCGAGGTGCGGGCGATGCTCGAGTCGGCGGTCGTGCGCCGGCTCGCCGAGTCGGTCACGCCGGCGCAGATCGCCGAACTCCGCGCGCACCTGAAGGACGAGCGCGAGGCGGTGTCGCGCACCGACGTCAGCGGCCGCACGCGGCTGCTCGCCGACTTCCACGTCGCGCTTGCGCGCATGCTCGGCAACGACGTGCTCGCCGACCTGATCGGCGACCTGCTCGGCCGCTCCTCGCTGATCGCGCTGATGTACCAGTCGTCGCTGTCGGCCGAGCACTCGCAGCAGGAGCACGTGCAGATCGTCGACGCGCTCGAGCGCCGCGACGCGCGCGCCGCGGTGCGGCTGATGGAACACCACCTCGGCAGCGTCGAGCGCAACCTGCACCTGGACCCGCGCACGCCCGACCTCGCGAGCGCGCTGCGCCCGCGCTGACCCCCGCCACGGAGGCCCGATGACCGCGCCCGACCGCTACGCCCGCGACCTGCGCGGCTACGGCCCGAATCCGCCGCACGCACGCTGGCCGGGCAACGCCCGCGTGGCGGTGCAGTTCGTGCTGAACTACGAGGAAGGCGGCGAGAACTGCGTGCTGCACGGCGACGCCGGCAGCGAGCAGTTCCTGTCCGAGATGTTCAACCCGCCGGCCTTCCCGGCGCGCCACCTGTCGATGGAGTCGATCTACGAGTACGGCTCGCGCGTCGGCGTGTGGCGCATCCTGCGCGAGTTCGAGCGTCGCCGCCTGCCGCTGACCGTGTTCGGGGTGTCGATGGCGCTCGAGCGCTGCCCCGAGGTCACCGCCGCGTTCGTCGAGCTCGGGCACGAGATCGCCTGCCACGGCTGGCGCTGGATCCACTACCAGACCGTCGACGAGGCCACCGAGCGCGAGCACCTGGCGCGCGCGATGGCGATCCTCGAGAAGATGACCGGCCCGCGCCGGGCCACCCCGCAGCACGTGCACGGCCTGGGCTGGTACACCGGCCGCGACAGCCCGAACACGCGCCGCCTCGTAGCCGACCACGGCGGCTTCGAGTACGACAGCGACTACTACGGCGACGACCTGCCGTTGTGGCTGCAGGTGCGGCGCAGCGACGGCACGCTCGTGCCGCACCTCGTCGTGCCGTACACGCTGGACGCCAACGACATGCGCTTCGCGCTGCCGCAGGGCTACAGCCACGGCGACGAGTTCTTCCAGTACCTGCGCGACGCCTTCGACGTGCACTGGGCCGAGGGCGACGAACGGCCGACGATGATGTCGATCGGCATGCACTGCCGCCTGCTCGGCCGCCCGGGCCGCATGCGCGCGCTGCAGCGGTTTCTCGACCACGTCGAACGCCACGACCGCGTATGGGTGACGCGGCGCATCGACATCGCCCGCCACTGGCGCGCCACCCACCCGTTCGACGCCGCCACCGCCTTCGTCTGGGAATGACCATGCCCCTGACCCTGTCGCAGCTCAACGCCGCGTCGCAGGCCGAATTCGCGGCGCTGCTGGACGGCACCTACGAGCACTCGCCCTGGATCGCCGAACGCACCTGGACGCGCCGGCCGGCCGGCGGGTTCGCCAGCCTCGCGCAGCTGAAGCACGCGCTCGTCGTCACCGTGCGCGAAGCGCCGGTGGAAGCGCAGCTCGCGCTGATCCGCGCCCACCCCGAACTCGCCGGCAAGGCGATGGTCGCGAAGACGCTGACCGCCGAGTCGACGCACGAGCAGGGCAAGGCGGGCCTGACCGCCTGCTCGCCCGACGAGTTCGCGAAGATCCAGCAGCTCAACGCCGCCTACAACGCCAAGTTCGGCTTCCCGTTCATCCTCGCGGTGCGCGGTCCGCGCGGCACGGGCCTGTCCAAGGGCGAGATCATCGCGACCTTCGAGCGCCGGCTCGCGAACCCACCCGACTTCGAGCACGCCGAGGCGCTGCGCCACATCCACCGCATCGCCGAGATCCGGCTGAACGACAAGTTCGGCGTCACGCCCGAACTCGGCAACCTGGTGTGGGACTGGGCCGAGGAGCTCGCCACCGAGAGCGACCCCGGCTTCAAGGAACACGGCCAGCTGACGGTGACGTACCTCACCGACGCGCACCGCGCCTGCGCCCACCGGCTGCAGGCGTGGATGAAGCACGCCGGCTTCGACGAGGTGGGCATCGACGCGGTCGGCAACGTCGTCGGCGTCTTCCACGGCCGCGACCCGCACGCCCCGCGGCTGCTGACCGGCAGCCACTACGACACCGTGCGCAACGGCGGCAAGTACGACGGGCGGCTCGGCATCTTCGTGCCGATGGCCGCCGTGCGCGAACTGCACCGTGCCGGGCAGCGGCTGCCGTTCGGCATCGAGGTCGTCGGCTTCGCCGAGGAGGAAGGCCAGCGCTACAAGGCCACCTTCCTCGGCTCGGGCGCGCTCACCGGCCACTTCGACCCGGCCTGGCTCGACCAGGTCGACGCCGAGGGCGTCAGCATGCGCGACGCGATGCGCGCCGCCGGCCTGCCCGCGACGCTGGAGGCGATCCGTGCGCTCAAGCGGGACCCGGCGCGCTACCTCGGCTTCGTCGAGGTGCACATCGAGCAAGGCCCCGTGCTCAACGAGATCGACCTGCCGCTGGGCGTCGTCACGTCGATCAACGGCAGCGTGCGCTACCTCGGCGAGGTGATCGGCATGGCCAGCCACGCCGGCACGACGCCGATGGACCGCCGGCGCGACGCCGCGGTGGCGGTGGCCGAACTCGCGGTGTTCCTCGAGCAGCGCGCGGCCGCGGTGCCCGAGGTCGTCGGCACGATGGGCCAGCTCGAGGTGCCGGCCGGCTCGATCAACGTCGTGCCGGGGCGCTGCCGCTTCAGCCTCGACATCCGCGCGACGACCGACGCCGCGCGCGACGCCTGCGCCGCCGACGTGCTCGCCGAGCTCGACCGCATCTGCCGCACCCGCGGCCTGGCGTACCGCGTCGAGGAGACGCTGCGCGCTGCCGCCGCGCCGAGCGCCCCGGCGTGGCAGCGGCGGTGGGAGAACGCGGTTGCCGCGCTCGGCCTGCCGGTGCACCGCATGCCCAGCGGCGCCGGTCACGACGCGATGAAGCTGCACGAGGTGATGCCGCAGGCGATGCTGTTCGTGCGCGGCCTGAACTCGGGCATCAGCCACAACCCGCTCGAATCGAGCACCAACGACGACATCGACCTTGCCGTGCGCGCGTTCCGGCACCTGCTCGACCAGCTCGCGGAGGCCGCATGAGCGGTCCCGCACGGCCGCCGCGGCGCCAGCGCGCGACTCCCGCGGGGCCATGTTCGGCAACCGACCGGAGGACAGCCCAGTGAACGCCGCCTACGACCGACTCGACGCCTGGGTCGACGCCCACTTCGACGACGAGGTGCGCTTTCTGCAGGAACTGGTGCGCGTGCCCACCGACACGCCGCCGGGGAACAACGCGCCGCACGCCGAGCGCACGGCCGAACTGCTCGCCGCGATCGGCTGGAGCGCCGAGAAGCATCCGGTGCCGGCCGAGCGGGTGCAGGCCTACGGCCTGCAGTCGATCACGAACCTGATCGTGCGCCGGCGCTACGGCGCGGGCGGCAAGACGATCGCGCTGAACGCCCACGGCGACGTCGTCCCGCCCGGCGAGGGCTGGACGCACGACCCCTACGGCGGCGAGATCTTCGACGGCAAGCTCTACGGGCGCGCCGCGGCCGTCAGCAAGAGCGACTTCGCCACCTACACCTTCGCCACCCGCGCGCTGGAGGCGCTCGGCGAGCCGCTGAAGGGCGGCGTCGAGCTGCACTTCACGTACGACGAAGAGTTCGGCGGCGAACTCGGCCCGGGCTGGCTGCTCGCCCACGGCCTGACGAAGCCGGACCTGCTGATCGCCGCCGGCTTCTCGTATCAGGTCGTCGTGGCGCACAACGGCTGCCTGCAGATGGAAGTGACGGTCCACGGGCAGATGGCGCACGCGGCGATCCCGCACACCGGCGTCGACGCGCTGCAGGGCGCGGTGAAGATCCTCGAGGCGCTGTACCGCCAGAACGGGCTGTACCGCGGCGTGACGTCGAAGGTGCCGGGCATCACCCACCCGTACCTCAACGTCGGGCGCATCGAAGGCGGCACCAACACCAACGTCGTGCCGGGCAAGGTCGTGCTGCGGCTGGACCGCCGCATGATCCCCGAGGAGGACCCGGCGCAGGTCGAGGCCGACATCCGCCGCGTGATCGCCGAGGCCGCCGCGACGTTCCCCGGCATCACGGTCGACGTCAGGCGGCTGCTGCTCGCCCACGCGTGGAAGCCCGATGCGCGCAACGCCGAGCTCGTGGCCGCGCTGCAGCGCCACAGCCAGGCCGTGTTCGGCGAGCCGATCCCGACTTCCGGCACGCCGCTGTACACCGACGTGCGGCTCTACGGCGCGGCCGGCGTGCCGGCGGTGATCTACGGCGCCGGGCCGCGCACGGTGCGCGACAGCAACGCCAAGCGCGCCGACGAGCATCTCGTGCTCGACGACCTGCGGCGCGCGACGAAGGTCGTCGCGCGCACGTTGTACGACCTGCTGCACTGAGCCTAGATCCGGCAGTCGGCCGCTCGATCCCGCATGCAATCTGCTCTCATGCCTGGTGTTTTCGCCCACGCGGACAGTCACCCCCTGGGTGACCACGCTGCGCACCCGAT